>SKWB01000180.1 GCA_007129135.1 Halococcaceae archaeon
CGGCGGAATCTCAATTCTTATAACGATGGCGGGGCGAGTGACTCTGAGGGCCGGTAGCTCAGTCTGGCAGAGCGACGGACTCTTAATCCGTCGGTCGCGTGTTCAAATCGCGCCCGGCCCGTGCAACGAACCGATGAGCGTAGCGAATCGGTGCGTGAACCGGCAGGCACGACTTGAACGCAGGGAGCACGCAGCGCGACCGGAGGGAGCGACCGTGCGAGTGCGTGTTCAAATCGCGCCCGGCCCGTTCATCCTGCGGCTCGCGGACGTGCTCGCCGCAGGTGACGGAACCAGCGATTTGAACTAGACGAGTCGCAGCCCGCGCAGTGAGCGAAGCGAACGAGCAGGAACGTCTCGGCGTCGTTCACAATCGCGCCCGGCCCGTTTTTGTGACGAACGGACGAAGCGAGTGAGAGCGATTAAGACCCGAGCGCGCCCATCGGCGGGTATGACTGCCGAAGCGACCGTCCGGGATCCGGTGACAGCTCTCAGCGGGATCGGCGGCCTCGCGCTCGCGCTCGTGGGGCTCGGGACGCTCGCGGGCGTTCCGTGGCCGCTCGGCGGTGGTGTCGTCCTCACCGTCGTACAGATACTCGCCGCGCTGGCGGCCGTCGGCGTCGGGATCGGTCTGATCCTCCTCTCGGGAAAACGGGTGTAGCTACCCCCTGACGGGGAGGTAGGCCAGTGAGATCATCATCATCACCGTGATCAGGCTGAGGACGATGACCCAGGTGACGCCTTCGATACGGTCGTCGTAGGCGGCGGCCGCGTCGACCTGCTCGTCGTACCCTTCGATGTCGCTCGTGAGCAGGACCCTGTCGCCCTCGACGTGGACCCGGAGCACCTCGTCGTCGTTGAGTTCGAGGTCCTCGCCGCTGTCGACGCTCTCGGTGGAGGTTCGCTCGTCGATCCAGGTGACCGTCGCTTCATCGTCGGTGACCTCGGAGATCGTCGTCTCGTTGCCCTGGTACTCGAGGGTGTCACCCTCCTCGAAGGTGAGTTCCTCACCGATCTCGACCTCGTCCTCGTCGACGGTGTCACCCTCCGCCGGGGCGTCCTCGTCGTCGGCCTCCTCGTCGTCGGCTTCGGCGTCCTCATCGTCCTCGTCCTCCGCTTCCGCGTCGTCAGCCTCCTCCTCTGCCTCTTCGTCCTCGGCCTCTGCATCCTCGTCGTCAGCCTCTGTGTCCTCGTCGTCGGCCTCGTCTTCGTCCTCGGCTTCCGCGTCGTCCGCTTCAGCGTCGTCGGCCTCCTCGTCGTCGGCTTCGGCCTCTTCGTCGTCAGCCTCCTCCTCGTCCATCTCCTCGGGGTCGACCTCGTCGCCGTCGATCTCGGTGATCTCACCCAGGGTCACCGTCGGTGGGTCGAGGCTCACGAGGTACATCGCCTCCTCGAACTCGATCATCGTGCCGTTCGCCCAGGTATCGCTGTACTCGTGTTCCGGTTCGAACACCTCGAAGGTGGCCTCGCCGTCGGCCGTCTCGTTGAGCGTGTAGGTGTTACCGTCGTGCTCGAAATCGTCGCCTTCCTGGAGTTCGTAGTCCGGGTCGTCGACGGTGATCTCCGGGGTCTCCGCCGTAACGAGGATCCCGCCGGCGACCACGGCGATCACGAGAAAGAGCGCCGTATACGCCGCCGCTGCGCGTCGTTGCATACCGGCGCAACGGTAGGCCTGCAAATAGAGGTTACCTTTCGCCGCCGGAATCGACACACGAAGGGGCCCGGGTCTCGCTCGTGTGAGCTATATACACTTCCTCGAGTCGGATATGAAGCGATAAGTTACCCGCCCGACGAACACGACGTATGACCCCGAAGGGGAGCACGTTCGCGAACCGTTCGCGTCGATCGTTCATCACGAGTGCCGGCGTCGCTGGCGTCGCCGGGCTCGGCGCGCTCGCCGGCTGTACCGGCGACCCGGCCGACGACGGCGTCGAGACGGTCGACTTCGTCCTCACGCCCGCCGAGGCCGACGTCGACGTCGAAGCGCAGTGGCAGCCGCTGTTCGACTACATCGAGGCGGAGGTCGACGACGTGGAGGTCGAACCGAGCGTCGCCGCCGACTTCGCCGCGGTCGCGGAAGCGGTCCGGAACAACCAGGCCGACATCGCCGACGTCTCGCCCGAGGTCGGCATCTACGCCGTCGAGGAGGGGTTCGCGGAGGTGCTCGGCATCCGCGAGGCGTTCGGCACCGACGTCTACTTCACGTTCATGACGACGGACGCGGAGTCCGAGGTCGAGGAGCTCACCGACGCCGAGGGCGAGATCGTCGCGCTCGCGGACAGCCTCTCGGCGACCGGTTCGCTGATCCCACTGATGATGCTCTCGGAGGCGGGCCTCGACATCGGCGACGCCCCGAGCGGCGATCCCGTCGACTTCACCGTCGAGTACTCCGACCACGCGACCGCCCGCGAGTCGGTGCTCAACCGGGAGGACACGGTCCTCGCGGGCACCGGCGAGTTCGCGACGATGCCGAACCTCCCCGAGGAGGAGGTTCCCGAGGAGATCGCCGAACTCTCCTCGGACTACCAGCACGTCGGGACGGCGCTCGACGAGGGCGAGATGCGCCTCGTCGACGCCTCCGAACCGATGCCGAACGCCCCGATCATCTACCGGTCGGAGTGGGACTCGTCCGTCCGGGACGAGGTCATCGAGGTCATGCTGGAGGGCGAGGAGGAGGACTGGGTCGACGATGACGCCGACGAGCCGCTCTGGTTCACCGGCCTGAACGAGGGCGAGGCCGACGACTACGAACTCGTCGCGGAGGCGCTCGACTACCTCGGCGTCGAGTTCGACGGCGGCGAGGAAGAGCCCGAGGACTGATCGCCCCAGGAACCGACCCGACGTCGACCGTTCATTGTTACGGAATTTCGCCCCGATACCGTAGGCCGTATATAGAGATAATATAAGGACTTATTGTCCCGATCGCTAATCACCGACCGCATGTCAGGTAGACCGAGGGGGATCGACGTACAGCGACGGCGACTACTTCAGGCGACCGCCGGCCTGTCGCTTCTGGGACTCGCGAGCGCGGCGAGCGCGGAGGACGCGGAGACGGTGACGCTCGTCTACGACACGCACTTCGACGGCCAGTTCGGTGACGAGGACGAACCGAACGTCGCGCGCTACGCGACCGAGGTACGGAGACTGCTCGACGAGTACGAGAACGCGGTGTTCGTCGGCGGCGGCGACGACCTCTCGCCGTCGGTGCTGAGCCTCGTCTACGAGGGCGAACACATGGTGCCGGCGCTCGAGGAACTCGACCCGGTCGTCAACGGCGTCAGCCACCACGACTTCGACTTCGGGGCCGAGGTCGCAGAGGAACGATTCGCCGAGAGCGAGTTCCCGTGGGTCAACGCCCAGCTGCTCACCGACGAGGGCGAGCCGGTGCCCGGAACCGAGCGGTGGATCACGGTCGACGCCGGTGGGATCACGCTCGGCTTCTTCTCGCTCGCCCGTGAGGACTTCGTCTCGACGACGGACTACCCGGAGGAGTGGCAGGTGCTCGACCAGGTCGAGGCCGCCGAGGAGGCCGTCGAGGCGCTCACCGAGGAGGGCGCGGACGTGATCGTCTGTGCCGGGCGCGTCCCGCAGGGCGAGAAGTTCGAGCTACCCACCGCGGTCGACGGGATCGACGCCTTCGTCGGCTCCTCGGGCGACGTCGACGGCATCGACGACCTTCCCAGTGACGTCGAGGACGAGACACCAGAGCCGCCGACCGTCATCGACGGCTCGGTCGTCAGCCGGGTCGGCAAGGAGTTCGACTACCTCGGCGCGCTCACGCTCGATACTGCGGGCGATCTCGTCGACTACGAACTCGTCGAGGTCACGACCGACGTCGAACCCGATTCGGCGATGCAGGCGATCGTCCACGAGTGGTTCGGCGAACTCCGCGAGGAGTACGACCGACCGTTCTTTGCGATCGACGAACCGCTCGACGTCACGCTCGACGCCAGCAACGGCACCGAGAGCGTCTTCGGGAACCTCGCGACGGAGGCCATGCTCGAAGAGGGCGACGCCGACATCGCGATCCTGAATCCCGGCGGGATCCGGACGAACGACGTTTACGGTCCGGGCGAGATTCGGGGACTCGACATCCTCAACATCCTGCCGTTCCCGAACCGCCTCGTCGTCGCCGAAGTGTCGGGCGAAGCGATAGTGGAGTACCTTTCCGCACAGGTGAGTGCGCTGCCGTGGTCTAACTTCGGTGCCCAGCCCGGCAAGCAGGTCGCAGGCGTCCAGTACGAATGGAGCGGCCACGACGGCGACGCCGTCGCCGAGAACTTCTACGTCGGCGGTGAGCCGCTCGAACCCGATGAGACGTTCGAACTCGCAACCCTTGACTTCCTGCTCGACGCGCGTGACGCGCTCAGCGACGCCGAGGTCGTCTACGAGTCCGAGGAGTTCGTCGGCCCCATCGTTCTCAGTGCTCTCGAAGAGCAAGGCGAGGTATCGACGCGCACCGACGAGCGGATGCTCAGAGTCGACGAGGATCTCGGCACGCTCGTTCGACGGGAGCGCAATCGTGGCGCCCTCACACTCGTCTTCGACGCACCCGAAAGCGCACTCGAGATCCAGCCCGAGACGTTCGTCGCGGTCACGCAGGCGGGAGTTGTCGCCGAGGCGGTGGATGCTGCGGTAGACGAGGAGGCCAACGAGCTTCACGTCGAGTTCGACCGAACCGACACGGGGACGATCACGAGCGCCGCCAACCGCCCCCACACCGATCTTCGGATCTTCGGCGGGTACGAGCCCGACGAGGAGTTCTTCGGCTACGACCGCGAGCTACCGGTCAATCCGCTGGTCGAAAACTACCGTCTCAAGGGAACCGTCGACCGGCTCTGAGCGTTCTACCCCTTTAGCGGCCTCTTCTGTGCCGAGTGACCCGGACGAGCGTGGGTACTCGCGGTTGCGGAGCCGTACCAAAGGGGTCCCGGAACGTGTGGGTTCCGGCGCTGGCGAGGCCAGCTACCCTCACATTGGAGAACGCGGGCTTAATTATCACCCGATTAAATTCAAGAACGACGACACTTCGGTGCGATCGGTCCCCGCTCTCCAGCGGTCGGCCCGGCTCGTGTCTGATCCGTGTTCGGTCGGCCCCGGAGAGGGACGCCGATCGGTCCGTCGGGTAGACTTTTGCGCGTGGCGGACCGAGTACCGATCGTGACCGACGATCCGGCCCACACGGACCGTGAAGCCACCGAGACGGTCCCCGTGACCGTGATCGACGGCGACGACAGGGTCGTGATCGACGCCCCGGTCGGGTCGGTACTCAGGGACGTACTGGTCGCGAACGATCGCTCGCCGTACACCCGGTACACCGAGCGGCTGAACTGCGGCGGGCGGGGGCTCTGTGCGACCTGTGGGGTCCGTATCGCCGGGGAGATCGACCCGGAGCACTGGCACGACCGCCTCGCCGAGCGCTTCGGCTACCCCCGACTCTCCTGTCAGGTGACGGTCGACCGCCCGATGACCGTCTCGCTGGTCCGGGGAAAGCGCGTGTGGGGCGGCCGATCCCCGGCGACGGGAACGGATTATTAACCCCGCACGCGAAGGACGAACGATGAGGGTGCAACCGTGGGCGGTGAGCGCTCCGTGAGCGGAGACAGGGATCTCTCGGGACTGTTCTCGCCCGATCGTGTCGCCGTCGTCGGTGCGACGCCGCGCGAGGGCTCGGTCGCGCGGGCGATCGTCGAGAACCTCGCAGCGTTCTCCGGCTCCGTCGTCGGCGTCAACCCGAACTACGACGAGGTCTGTGGGGTCGAGTGCGTGGACTCGATCGCGGAGGCGGGCGATGTGGACGTCGGGGTGGTCGTCGTCCCACCGCACCTCGCGCTGTCCGCGATCCGGGAGGCGGGCGAGGCAGGGATCGAGAACCTCGTCGTCATCACCGCCGGCTTCGGCGAGACGGGAAGCGAGGGGGCGAGCCGCGAACGGGAACTTCGCGAGATCGCAGCGGAGTACGACCTGAACGTCGTCGGGCCGAACAGCCTCGGGGTCCTCTCGACCGCCACCGACCTGAACGCGACGTTCGGCCCCGACAGGCCGCTTTCGGGCTCGATCTCGTTCATGAGTCAGTCCGGAGCCTTCGTCACCGCGGTGATCGACTGGGCGCTCTCGGAGGGGATCGGGTTCGCGGACGTCGTCTCGCTCGGGAACAAGGCGGTGCTCGACGAGAGCGACTTCGTCCGGGCCTGGGGGCGCGACGACCGAACCGAGGTGGTGATCGGCTACCTGGAGGGGATCGATCGAGGGCGGGAGTTCATCGAGGCGGCCAGACAGGTAACCGACGAGACGCCGGTCGTGCTCGTGAAGTCCGGGCGGACGGACGCGGGCGCGCAGGCGGCCTCCTCGCACACGGGGACGATCGCCGGGAGCGACCGGGCGTACGAAGCCGGCCTGGACCAGGCGGGGGTGATCCGCGCCGAGACGGTACAAGAGCTGTTCGACGCCGCGAGCGCGCTCGCGGGCCAGCCCCTCCCCGAGGGAGACGGCGTCGCGGTCGTCACGAACGCGGGTGGACCGGGCGTGATGGCGACGGACGCCGTCGGGGACTCCTCGCTCCGCATGGCGTCGTTCTCCGAGGGGACGCTCGACAGGTACGGAGAGTCGATGCCGGCGGAGGCGAACGTCTACAACCCCGTGGACGTGATCGGCGACGCCGACATCGACCGGTTCCGCGAGGCGATCGAGATCGCGCTCGAGGACGGGGACGTCTCGGCGGTCGCGGTGCTCTCTGCACCCACCGCGGTCCTCTCGTACCCCGACCTCGCCGAGGCGATCGTCGAGCTCCAGGCCGAGTACGGCACGCCGATCGTCACCTGCCTGATGGGCGGCGAGCGCGCCCGGGCGGCGAAGTCCGTACTGAGCGAGGCGGGAATCCCGCTCTACTTCGACCCGGCGCGGGCGATCGGGAGCCTCGACGCGCTGGTTCGGTACCGCGAGATCAGCGAGCGGGAGTACGACGACCCCGCCGAGTTCGACGTCGACACCGAGCGCGCCCGGGCGGTGCTCGATCGGGCGACCGAGCGGGACAACCGCGTCGGCGTCGAGGCGATGGAGCTGCTCTCGGCCTACGGCATCCCGATCCCGGAGGGCGAGGTCGTCTCCGACCCCGAGGAGGCCGAGCGCGTCGCCCGCTCGATCGAGGGCGAGGTCGTGATGAAGATCGTGAGCCCCGACATCCTCCACAAGTCAGATATCGGCGGGGTGGCCGTCGGGGTCGCAGAGGATGCGGTCGCCGACACCTACGAGGACCTGCTGACCCGGGCCCGGAACTACAGCCCGGACGCGACGATCCTCGGGATCCAGGTCCAGGAGACGGTCGATCTGGATTCGGGGGTCGAGACGCTCGTCGGGATGAGCGAGGACCCACAGTTCGGGCCGCTGCTCGCGTTCGGCCTGGGTGGGATCTTCGTCGAGATACTCGAGGACGTCGCGTTCCGGGTCGCGCCGATCAGCGAGCGCGAGGCCGGGGAGATGGTCGAGGAGATCGACGCGCTCCCGCTGCTCCGGGGTGCGCGCGGCCGCGACCCCGTCGACGAAGGGGCGATCGTCGAGACGCTCTGTCGACTGGGCCAACTCGTCACGGAGTTCCCGGAGATCGTGGAACTGGACGTCAACCCGCTGGTCGCGACGCCCGAGGGCGTCGTCGCCATCGACCTCCAACTCACTGTAGAGCAATGACACGCACCATACTCGTCGCCGGAACCGCGGACAGCACAGGCAAGACGGCGATCGCGCTCGCGCTCGGGCGGATCGCGGCCGAACGCGGGCTCTCGGTCGGCTACATGAAGCCGAAGGGCACCCGTCTCCAGAGCAACGTCGGGAAGACGCTCGACGAGGACCCGCTGCTCGCCCGCGAACTCCTCGACCTGGAGGCCGAGATGCACGAACTCGAACCCGTCGTCTACTCGCCGACGTTCGTCGAGCAGGCGATCCGCGGGCGCGAGGACCCCGACGAACTCCGGGAGCTGGTACGAGAGCGCTTCGAAGGACTCTCCGAAGGGACGGACCTGATGATCGTGGAGGGCGCGCGTTCGCCCGCCACCGGCGGGATCGTCTCGCTCACCGATCCGGCGGTCGCGGAGCTGTTCGACGCCGAGGTGCTCCTGGTCGCCGCCCACGAGACGGCGATGGACGCGGACGAGACGCTCGACGCCGCTTCACGGTACGGCGACCGCCTCCTCGGGGTCGTCTTCAACGCCGTCTCCGATTCCGCGTTCGACGGGCTCGAGTCGGACGTCGTCCCGTTCCTCGAAGAGCGCGGGGTCACCGTCTACGGGACGCTCCCACGCACCCAGGAGCTGGCCGGGGTCACCGTCGCCGAACTGGCGGACGAACTCGGCGCACGCGTGCTCACCGCCGACACCTCGACCGACGCCTACGTCGAGCGCTTTCTCGTGGGGGCGATGAGCGGCGAGTCCGCGCTCCGACACCTGCGTCGGACGCGCGACGCCGCGCTCATCACCGGCGGCGACCGCGCGGACCTCCAGACGGTCGCCATGGAGGCAGCGGGCGTGAAGTGTCTCGTCCTCACCGGCGGGCTCACTCCCTCGAGCGCTGTCCTCGGCACCGCGGAGGACAAAGGGGTCCCGGTCCTGCTCGTCCGCTCGGACACGTTGGCGACGATCGATCGGGCAGAGGACGTCGTCCGGAGCGGGCGGACCCGCGACGAGCGAACCGTCTCGATCATGGAGGGGCTGCTCGCCGAACACGCGGACGTGGACGGACTGCTCGGCGAGTGAGCCGACAGTCTCACTTCACCACAGTCACCGGAAGTTCCGCGCGTGCGAGCAGCCCCTTCGCGACGCTCCCGAAGGCCTCCTGGTACCGGTCGCCGAGTCCTCGGTGACCGACGAAGACGCCGTCGTAGCCCCCGTCCATCGCGAAGTCCGCTATCTCGGTGACGGGATCGCCGTAGAGCAACACGGTCCGGAGCTCGATCCCGAGTTCCTCGCCGAGCGCCATCGCCTCCGCGAGGACCGCTCGCCCGCGGCGCTCGGTCGTATCGATTCCGTCGGCGACGAGCAGGTCGCCCGTGGTCGCTCCACCGCCGCTCGCGACTGGCGTCACCTCCAGTTCGGGTTCGGCGGCGTGGACGGCGGTGAACCTCGCCTCCGGGAGGACGTCCGCGGCGTACCTGAGCGTGTTCGTAGCCGATTCCGAGCCGTCGAACGCGACGATGAAGTGCATCTCGGTCACCTCTCCACCCGTTCTTCGTCGTCCGTCGGATAAGCGACGTCGTCGGTTCTCACGCCGTGAGAAGCGGGGTCGACGTCTTTTCGGTTGCAGGTCGACTCACCGACATGGGCCGACCAGAAGCGGACACGATCCGACGCGGCGACCCCCCGGTCCCAGCCGAACCGCTCGACCTGCTCGTCCACGAGGGGGAGTGGACGCTCGTCCCCCGCGACGTGGACGAGGAGAGACGAACGACCGCGTGGCTCACCGCCGACGAACGGACGGTTCGTGAGCTCGTGGAGTGGCGGTAGTTCTCATCGGGTGAGAATCAGCTCGACCGCTCATAGCTCCCGACGGCCAACCGTCGATCGGGTGATCGAATGCACGATTTCACGGTCGTCGTCGGGGTGAAACAGGTCCCCGACGCCGACGAGGTCGGACTCGACCCGGACACGGGTCGGCTGGACCGAGCGAGCGCGCCCGCGGTGATGAACCCGCCCGACAGGTGCGCGCTCGAAGCGGCGCTCTCCCTCAAAGACGCCCACGCTGCTCGCGTGATCGCGGTCACGATGGGGCCGCCGATGGCGACCCCGGTACTGCGAGAGGCCGTAGCGATGGGCTGTGACGACGGCGTCCTGATCACCGATCGGGCGTTCGCCGGGAGCGACACCTGGCCGACGAGCCTCACGCTCGCGCGCGTCGCCGAGCACCTCGACGCCGACGTCGTCCTCTGCGGCGAGGAGACGACCGACTCCTCGACGGGACAGGTGCCGCCGGGGATCGCCGCGCACAACGGCTGGGCGCAACTCACCTACGTCGAGGCGCTCGATCTGCGACCCGAGGAAGGGAGAGTTGTCGCCCACCGCGACGTCGAGGGCGGCTACGAGGTCGTCGCCGCCGACCTCCCGGTGGTGGTCGCCGTCGCCTTCGGCTCGTTCGAGCCGCGACCGGCGGGGCTGCACCGAAAGCTCTTCGCCGAGACCGAGTTCGATCCGAGAGAGCTCTCGGCTGCGGACCTCGGCATCGAGGAGGAGGTCGGCCTCGCCGTCTCGCCGACGTCGGTCGGCGGGATGGAGACCGTCCAGCCGGTCGACCGACAGGGGGAGGTCGTCGACGAAGTAGACGACCTCCTCGGACCGATCCGGGAGGCGGTCGCATGACCGAGATCGACCCGGACGAGTACGAGGGCGTCTGGGTGTTCGTCGAGGAGCACGCGGGAGAGGTGATGCCGGTCTCCTGGGAACTGCTCGCGGAGGGACGGAAACTGACGGAGACGACCGGCCAGGAGCTCGTCGCGCTGGTGATCGGCGAGGACTGCGAGGCGGTCGCCGAGGCGGCGCTCGCCCACGGGGCCGACCGTGTGCTCGTCGCCGACGACCCGGTGTTCGAGCCCTATCGGGCCGACCCCTACGGCGCGCAGTTCCGGGCGATGGTCGAGGAACGGAAGCCGTCGATCGTCCTGATCGGCGGCACCCACACCGGTCGGGACTTCGCGGGCCGCGTCGCGGTGCCGACTCACGCGGGGCTCACCGCGGACGTGACCGAGATCGACGTCGACGAGGCGGGGATCCTCCAGGCGCGTCGACCCGCCTTCGGCGGCGACGTGCTCGCGACGATCCTCTGCGAGGACCACCGCCCGCAGATGGCGACGATCCGCCCGGGCGTGTTCGAAGCCGCGGAACCGGATCCCGATCGCACGGGCGAGGTCGAGCGCGTCGAGGTCGTCGTCGCCGAGGACGAGACGATGAGCGAGGTGCTCGAACGGGTCGTCGGCGACCGGGCCGACATCACCGAGGCCGAGCGGATCGTCGCGGTCGGCGCGGGCGTCGAGGGCGACCTCGAACCGGCCCGAGCGCTCGCGGCGGCGCTCGATGCCGACCTCGCGGCGACGCGCGCCGCGGTGGACGAGGGCTGGATCGACGGCTCGCGACAGGTCGGTCAGACGGGAAAGACCGTGCGACCGGAGCTCTACGTCGCCGTCGGCGTCTCCGGTGCGATCCAGCACGTCGAGGGGATGAACAAGAGCGGGGTCGTCCTCGCGATCAACACCGACCCGAACGCCCCGATCTTCGAGCACGCCGACTACGGTATCGTCGGTGACCACGCGGAGGTCTGTCACGAACTGGCCGACCGACTGAGCGGGGAGACACCGGAGCTGATAGCATGACCGAGACACCGAACTACGACGGGAAGTTCGACGCCATCGTGGTCGGCGCGGGGCTCGCGGGCAGCGCCGCGGCGCTCTCGATGGCGAAACGCGGGCTCTCGCCGCTCGTGATCGAGCGGGGGACGAGCCCAGGTACGAAGAACGTCTTCGGCGGCGTGCTCTACACGCCGACGATCCGAGAACTGGTCGACCTGGACGACGCGCCGCTCGAGCGCTACGTCGCCGAGAAACGGTTCTCGATGCTGAGCGAGGCCGACGAGACGGCGCTCTCGCTGCGTCCCGGCGAGTGGCACGACGAGCCCCACAACGACTCGTTCACCGTGCTTCGCGGGGAGTTCGACGAGTGGTTCGCCGAGCGGGCGGTCGACGCGGGGGCGACGCTGCTCACCGAGACGACCGTGACGGGACTCCTCCGCGAGAACGGCCGGATCGTCGGCGTCGGGACCGATCGACCGGACGGGAGGATCCGCGCGCCCTACGTCGTCCTCGCGGAGGGCGGCAACTCGCTGGTCACCGAGCGAGCCGACCTGAAAGAGCGCGAGTCGAGAGACCACGTCGCGGTGGCGGTGAAGGAGGTCCTCGAATTCCCCGCTCGAGAGGGAGTGATCGAGGACCGGTTCCGGCTCACGGACGACGCCGGTGCGGCGTACAACTACTTCGGCGAGGGGGCCGTCGGCGAGGCGTTCGGCGGCGGCTTCCTCTACACGAACGACGACACGGTGAGCGTCGGCGTCGCCTACCGGCTCTCGGACGCCGCGGCGTCGGGACAACGACCGGAGGAGACGTTGAACCGGTTCAAATCCCACCCGGCTGTCGCGCCGCTGGTGCGCGACGCCCGGACCGTCGAGTACTCGGCGAAGACGATCCCCGAGGGCGGGATCGAGTCGGTCCCCGACCTGGTCCACGACGGGGCGGTGCTCGTCGGCGACACCGCGGGGCTCGTCCTGAACAACGGCGTCCACCTGGAGGGGACGAACATGGCTGTCGAGAGCGGCGTCCACGCGGGGGCGGCGATCGCCACGGCCGCCCGACAGGGCCGCACCGACGCCGCGGCGCTCTCGGGCTACCCGAGTGCGCTCTCCCGGTCGTTCGTCGTCGAGAACCTCGAGCGGTACGCCTGGCTCCAGGAGGCCGCCGTCGCGGACCGAGAGCTCCTGTTCGCGGAGCTCCCGCGGGCGGTCGCCGACGCCGGTGCGGAGTACTTCCGGATGGACAGGGACTCGAAGGAGCGACACGCCGACCGCGCACGCGAGCGACTGCTCGATGCGGTCGGCGGCTACACGGGGGCGGCGAAGCTCGCCGCCCGTTACAGGAAGGTGATAGCATGAGCGTCAGCCCACGCGTTCCGACGGTGGAGAACGACTCGATCGAAGACCGGCTCTACACGGTGAAGTACGACGACCCCGGCGACTCACACCTCGACGTGAAGGTGCCCGGGTTCTGTGCCGAGCGCTGTGAGAGCTACGACTGCGTCTCGGTCTGCCCTGCGGACGTCTGGCGGGCCGAGGACGGCGGCGTTCCGACGATCGCCTACGAGAACTGCCTGGAGTGTGGGAGCTGTCGGTTCGCCTGCCCCTACAACAACGTCTCCTGGGAGTACCCGGAGACCGGCTCGGGCGTCTCGTTCAGCCACGGCTGAGGCGCTCTGGCTCCGTCGGCTCTTCCGTTTGCGCCGCTCCGTGCCGTCGGCGACGTCGATCTCGCTCGAAAAAATCCGGCTCAGCCGAGGAGGTACCGGAGCCACGGCCGCGACCGGACCGCCTCGCTCTCCTCGAGCCTGGAATCCACGCCGAGGATCCGGCCCGCCCCGAACGCGCCCACCCCGAAGAGGATGATCGCGTAGACGAGGTGGTAGGTCACGACGAAGCCGTTCTCCACCGGGAGCCCCGA
>SKWB01000251.1 GCA_007129135.1 Halococcaceae archaeon
AGGAGTCCGACCGGGAGGTCCGGGTCCACGGCGAGAAGGGCGCGAAGACGCTCGCCGAGCAGCAGGAGTACGTCGTGGGGTCGATCGCCGACATCGGGCCGGTGACCGCGCGAGCGCTCCTCGAACAGTTCGGGAACGTCGAGACGGTGCTCACCGCGAGCGAGGAGGAGCTGATGGAGACCGACGGCGTGGGGAGGGTGACGGCCGAGCGGATCAGGGAGGTCGTCGCGAGCGGGTACGAGCCCTGATCCTCTCGGCCGTTCACGACCGAAAACGGTTTTGTGGGTTCCCGGCGGATAGTCGACGGGATGACGAACCTGCGTGAGTTCGTGGCCGAGGACCTCTGGCTGCTGGTCGCTATCGTGACGTTCGCGCTCACCGCGCTCGTCGGCATGACAGGCCTCGAAGTACTCGCTGGAGCCGTCGCGGTGGTCGGCTGGTTCCTCATCACACCGATCCTGCTGTTCTGGGGCGAGGAGGTCGCGGAGCTGTTGTTCGAGGAGGAAGCGCAGTCGCGCGACCGATCGGTCGACCCCGACACCGAAGAGGACCCCGCGCTCGCGGAGCTCAAACGGCGGTACGCCGAGGGCGAGATCGACGACGAGGAGTTCGAACATCGCCTCGAGCGCCTGGTCGAACTCGACGCGTTCCCGGAAGGCGTCCGACGGGAACGGGAACTCGAGTTCGACTCCTAAAGTCCCCTACCCGAGTTTTCGGAGCGTCTCGGCCGCCCGATCGGCGGCCGCGAGGAACTCCTCGGCTCGCCGGGGGTCGTCCGAGTTCGCCGCCCGCCGCGAGAGTACCGTGATCGTCTCGCAGAGCGCGGCGCGAGCGTCGGCGAGGTCCCCGGCTCCTCCCGTCCGTCGCCGCTCGGTGGTCTCGGGCTCCCCCTCGCGGACGGTGTCCGGCACCGAAACCCGGTCCGGAGCGGTCTCGGGCGCGGTCGCGAGCGAGGTCTCCTCTGACGCCGCCTGACCCGCGTCCGCCTCGTTCCCTCGCGTGCTGGCATCGGAACGTGCTGCATCGTTCGCCCCCGGCTCGGATCCCGGCGACTCGACCTCGATCTCCGCGCCGTCGGCTCCCTCCGTGGTTGTCTCCACCTCCTCGACCTCGCGTTCGCAGGTCGGACAGAACTCGCTGCCCTCGTAGCGGAAGATCGGCGAGCGACACTCCCCGCAGTGACGGTTCGTCATCGTCGCACCTCGGAGGAGCAGGTCGCTCATCTGCTGGGTCGCCTCGCGTTCGCGCCGGTCGCGTTCGTACTTCTCTCGGAGCTTCTCGCGCTCTGCTTCCTTGTCGAACTCGTCGCTCATGGGTGGGGAAAGGGGACCTCGGCCGAAAAGCGCTGTGGAGGACGACCGGATCGGCGATCGTCGAACCCGCCGACGGCAGGCGACGCCGCGATGGGCCCTTCCGACACGCTTTTCGGCTTCGCCGGTGGGTTCTTACGTGATATGACGAAAGTGAGCGTGATCGGAGCGGCGGGCACGGTCGGGGCGGCGACGGCGTACAACCTCGCGCTGCGCGACCTCGCGGACGAACTCGTCCTCGTCGACATCCCGGACATGGAGGAGGACGTCGTCGGCCAGGCCGCCGACCTCAACCACGGCGCGGCCTACGACGCGAACACGACGGTGCGTCAGGGCAGTTACGCAGAGACCGAGGGCTCGGACGTCGTGGTCGTCACCGCGGGGATCCCGCGCCAGCCGGGGCAGACCCGGATCGACCTCGCGGGCGACAACGCACCGATCATGGACGACATCGGCTCCTCGCTCGACGAGTACAACGACGACTACGTCTCGATCACGACCTCGAACCCGGTCGACCTGCTCAACCGACACCTCTACGAGGTCGGCGAGCGAGACCGATCGAAGGTTATCGGCTTCGGCGGCCGCCTCGACTCGGCCCGGTTCCGCTACGTGCTCGCCGAGCGCTTCGACACCCAGGTGCGAAACGTCGAGGCGACGATCCTCGGCGAGCACGGCGACGCGCAGGTGCCGGTCTTCTCGAAGGTCCGCGTCGACGGCCGGGACCCGGAGTTCACCGAGGGCGAGCGCGAGGAGATCCTAGAGGAGCTCACCGAGAGCGCGATGGACGTCATCCAGCGCAAGGGCGCGACCGAGTGGGGTCCGGCGACGGGCGTCGCCCACATGGTCGAGGCGGTGCTCAGGGACACGGGCGAGGTGCTCCCCGCCTCGGTCGTCCTCGAGGGCGAGTACGGCCACGAGGACACCGCCTTCGGCGTCCCGGTGAAACTCGGCTCCGGTGGCGTGACGGAGGTCGTCGAGTGGGACCTCGATGACTACGAGGTCGAACTGATGGACGAGGCGAGCGAGAAGCTCTCCGAGCAGTACGGGAAGATCGCCTGATACGGGCCGTCGTATCCGTTCAATGGCTGACCCTCTTCGCGGGTCGGCGATACACCGGCGGGGACGACGACGGTCCGTATGGGTCCGGGAACGGGTCGATCGCCCGCCGCTCCCGGTCGGTCGGCCAACGGTTTTGCGTCGTCGCTTCCTAGTGGCGGTATGCGTCGTTCGAGCGGAGTGTCCGACCACAACCGGCGCTCCGAGACGGAGGTCCGGTAGGTCGTGACGTCCGGAGAGCCACGGTCGGCGCTCACCGCCGCGGAACGGGACCGGCTCGACGCGATCTGGGGGGCGGAGTCGCTCTCCGCCCTCGTCTCGGTGACCGACGCGGATTCGGAGCACGACGCCTACGTCCGGGCGAAACGCGAGTGGTACGACCTGCGAGGGAAGGAGCTCGCGGCGGCGCCCGAACCCGACGGCCTGCCGGGGGTGACCGTCGAGATCGACGGTCACACGTTCTCCGTCCACGGGATCACCCACGCCGGCACGGACGAGGAGGGGTCGGTCCTCCGCGAGCACGTCTCCGCGGCCGTCGACCGGGGTGCGACGGTCTACTGCGAGCAGGGGATCCGTCCGCTCTACCTCTCGGGGATCGATCGGGTCTGCGAGATGGACGACTACCGGTGGGCGCTCGCGACGTGCGAGGAACTCGACGTCGACTCCCACCTCGAGGGGTTCCACGCCGACCACGACGGACCGCTGGCCGCCTTCGGGATCGAGGGCGTCTCCGACCGGTTCCGCGAGGCGGCGTTCTCGCTGATCGAGTCGGGCTCGGAGCTCTACGGCGAGGAGGTCTCACGATCGCTCGGCGCCGTCGCCGCCTCGTTCCTCACGGGCCACGAGGAGCGGGCGACCGCCCGGAACTTCACGTCGTTCGCGAAGAGCCGGCGGGCCGCCCGGGACCCGGGCCGGCTCCACGACCTCCAGGTCCACTACGAGCGGACGTTCCTCCCCCAGCCGCTCGAACGGGAGTGGCTGCGTCGCCACGACCCGGAGCTCGAACTCGTCACCCACGCACGCAACGAGCGGATGGCCGACTACGCCGTGGCACACAACGACCGCGCGGCCGAGGTACTGCTGATCGTGGGTGCGGCACACCTGCCCGGCGTGCGCTACTACCTCGAACGCCACCGCGACGGCGCGCGGGATCTCTCCGGGTTCGCCCTCCTCGACTGATCCGGCCACAAGAGCTATTCCCGCCTCGGCTCCCCCTACCGACTAGATGTCACCGGACGTCGCGAGCGCGCCCGACCTCCTCAGACTCCTCTCGCTCCCG
>SKWB01000064.1 GCA_007129135.1 Halococcaceae archaeon
AGCATCTCCATCACGTCCTGGTTCGCCCCGCCGTGGAGCGGCCCGGCGAGCGTGCCGATCGCCGACGTCGTCGCGGCGTGGACGTCCGAGAGCGTGCTCGCGGTGACCATCGCCGAGAACGTCGAGGCGTTCAGGCCGTGGTCGGCGTGGAGGACGAGCGCGGCGTCGAGCGTCTCGGCGATGACGTCGTCGGGCTCCTCGTCGTTGAGCATGGCGAGGAAGTTCGCGGCGTGCGAGAGGTCGTCCCGAGGCTCGACCGGCTCCTCGCCCTCGCGGTAGCGGTGGAAGGCGGCGAGGATCGTGGGGAGCTTCGCCGTGATCCGACGCCCCTTCTCGAACGTCGCCTCCCAGTCGTTCGGCTCCGTCTCCCCGAGCGGGTCGGTGGTGGCGAGCTGCGAGACGAGCGTCCGGATCGCGGCCATCGGCTCGGCCTCCTGCTCGGCGAGCTCGCGGGCGGTGTCGAGGATCCCGTCGTCGACCGTACGTTCCGGGACCATCTCGTCGGAGAACGCCTCGAGCTCCTCGCGTGTCGGGAGGTCGCCCTGCCAGAGCAGGTAGAGCACCTCCTCGTAGCTGGCGTGGCGGGCGAGATCCTCGATGGCGTAGCCGCGGTAGACGAGTTCCCCCTCGTCGCCGTCGATGAAGCTGAGTTCTGACTCGGCGACGAGCACACCCTCGAGACCTCGTTTCAGGTCGTCAGTCATGACCGGAGCTTTCGTACCCGCCTGAATAAGGATTACCGTTGCGGCGTCTCGCTCGCCGACCGGGTGTACCGGATCGCGGAGATCACGGTGAGGACGATGGCGATCAGCGAGCCGACGGTCACCGCGAGGACGAACGCGAGCGCGGCGAAGAGCAGGGGCGAGGTCTCGGTGGTCGGCGAGAGCGGCTGAACGAGGAAGACCCGGTAGACGTAGAGCAGCGCGGCGAAGACGACGCCGACGGCGAGTCCGACCGCGAAGTGACGCGGGGCGTCGAGTTCGACCAGTACGGCACCGAGCGATGGGCGCTCGGGGACCTCATCGGACATGCTCGGAGGGAGGGGACGAACCCCCAAAATCGCGTCGAAAACGACCGGCGGACCGAACCGCTCAAGGGTGTGGACGGGCCGTCTAGCGGTAATGACATCACTCGGAACGGCGCGGGCGGAGCCCGGGGAGGTGGGAGTCGGGCGGCTCGTCGTCGGCGAGACACGCGACGGGGCAGAGTTCGGCCTCCCGGTCGCGGTGATCGAGGGGGCGAGCGAGGGGAAGACGCTCTACATTCAGGCGGCAAGCGACGGCGACGAGCTGAACGGGGTCGGCGTCGTGAGCCGGTTCGTCCCACAGGTCGACCCGACGGAGCTCTCGGGGACGATCCTCGTCGTCGGGATCGTCAACTACCACGGCTTCCAGGTCGCGGAACACCGGAACCCGATCGACGACACGAAGACCAACCGTACCTACCCCGGCGACGAGAACGGCACCTCCTCCGAGCGGATCGCCCACGCGACGTTCGCCGCCGCGAAGCGTGCGGACTACGTCCTCGACCTCCACCAGGGCTCGACCAGCCGGATGCTGAACGAGGTGCGGGTCCGGTGTGGCCGCCGTCACCGCCTCCACGACGAGTGTCTCGAGCTCGCGAAAGTGTTCGGGTGTGGGCACGTCCTCGACCAGAAGGGACCGGACGGCCAGCTCGCCCGCGTCGCCCCCGACGAGGGGATCCCCACCGTCGACCCGGAACTCGGCGGCTGTGTCGGCTGGGACGAGGAGTCGATCGAAATCGGCGTACAGGGGGTCTTCAACGTGCTCACCCACTACGGCTTCCTCGAGGGCGAGGTCACACAGACCCCACAGACCCGTGCGACGGGCTTCGATCAGCACGGCTCGCCGGTCGGCGGGCTGGTCCACTGGCAGCGCGAACTCGGCGACCGGGTGACCCCCGGCGATCCGCTCTTTACCGTCACCGACGTCTTCGGGACGGAGAAGGAGACGGTCACCGCCGACTCCACCGGGGTCCTCTGGCGCTCGCGCCGGCTGCCGCAGGTCGCCACCGGCGAGTACGTCTGCTCGGTCGCGACCGGCGTGGACACCCGCTGATGAGCGACCGAACCGTCGCCGATCTGGTCTGTTCGGTCTGTTCCCGGGAGTTCCCCGCAAGCGCGGACGAACCCTGGCGCTGTTCGTGCGGCGCGCCGCTCGAACTCGCCGCGGGTGACGGTCTCCCCGGCGACCCGCCGCGGAACCCCGACCGCGACACCGGCCTCTGGACCTTCTCGGATCTCGTCTCCACGCCCCGCGAGGTGACCCTCGGCGAGGGGTGGACGCCGCTGGTCGAGGCGAGGGGGTGGGACTGCTCGTTCAAACTGGAGTACGTCTTCCCGACCGGGAGCTTCAAGGACCGCGGGGCGGCGACGACCCTCTCGCGGGCGGCGGCGCTCGGCGTCGAGCGCGTCGTCGAGGACTCCTCGGGGAACGCCGGTGCCGCGATCGCCACCTACGCCGCCCGGGCGGGGATCGACGCGGAGATCTACGTCCCCGCCGGGGTGAAGGAGTCGAAGCTGGCGGCGATCGAGCGCGCCGGCGCGCGGCCGTTGCGGGTCGAGGGGTCGCGCGCGGACGTCACCGAGGCGTGCGTCGAGGCGGTAGACGGGGCGAATGCGTGGTACGCGAGCCACGCGTGGAACCCCGCGTTCTTCGACGGCACCCAGACCGTCGCGTTCGAGGTCTGTGCCCAGCGGGACTGGAACCCACCGGACGCGTTCGTGAGCCCGCTCGGGCACGGAACGCTCTTTCTGGGCGCGTACCGCGGCTTTCGCGCGCTCTTCGAGGTGGGGTGGATCGATCGGGTACCGACACTGCTCGGCGCGCAGGCCGCCGGCTACGCGCCGATCGCCGAGACGCTTCACGGCGAGGGCGAGGGCCGAAACGAACTCGCGGACGGGATCCAGATCACGAAGCCAGTACGGGAGAGACAGATCCTCGCGGCGATCGAGGCGACCGGCGGCGACGCAATCGCGCTCTCCGAGGAGGCGGTGCGGACCGAACTCGACCGACTCCACCGAGACGGGTTCTACACCGAACCGACCTGTGCGGTCGCGCCCGCGGCGCTCTCTCTGTACCGGGAGCGAGGCGTGATCGACCCGGACGACGACGTGGTCGTCGCGCTCACGGGAAGCGGGCTGAAGGGATAGGACCCTCCCGCAAGCTACGGTGGCGGGTGAAGGTGGAACGACGCCGCTCAGACGTCGCTTCGCCCGAAGACGAGCAGGCCGACCCCGAGCGGGACGACGATCCAGAACAGCAGGACGAGCGCGCCGAAGGCGGGCGAGAGGAAGATCGAGACCTCGCCGGCGGCCTCGAAGCCCGCTTCGGTGGGGAGGAGCGCGGAGCCGACGAGGCCGTAGGCGCTGCCCGGCGGGAGCGAACTGAAGAGGGCGTACCACTCGGGGATCGACTCGCCCATCCGATCCAGACCGTCCGTCGCGTAGAGCAGCGCGAGGCCGATGACGTCCCAGAGGATCCAGAACAGGAGCAGGAGTCCGAACCCGAGTATCCCCGCCCGGGTCGACGAGCGCGTCACCGAGGAGCAGCCGACGCCGATGGCGACCCAGACCAGCCCGAGCAGCAGCGTCACGAGGGTGAACCCGAGGTAGGCGAGGGGGTCGAACGAGCCGATCAGCGCGACGATGCCGACGATGCCGACGCCGAAGCCGACGAGGATCGCGACCGAGACGACGCCGGTCCGCCCGAGCACCTTCCCGAGGAGGACGTCCCGGCGCGAGTGTGGCAGCCCGAGCAGGTACTTCGCGCTCCCCGACTCGCGCTCGCCGGCGACCGACCGGTAGCTGACGACGAGCGCGATCAGCGGGACGAGCACGCTCGCGGGCGTCTGGAGCGCGAGGATCACCCCGATGATCCCGGCCTCGTCGCCGAGACCGAACAGTTCGCCCACCTGCGAGACGAGCACGGCCCCGCCGAGGGTGAAGAGCGCGAAGACGGCGATCAGGACGAGCAGGAGCCTCGAACGGACGGCGTCGCGGAACTCCTTCTTCGCGACGATCGTGACGCTCATGCGCCCGCCTCCGCGGTGTAGGCCGCGAACACCTCGTCGAGCGACGCCTCCGAGAGCGAGAAGTCCTCGACGCGCGCGACCTCGCGCTCGACGGTCCGGAACACCTCGGGCTTGGCGTCGCTCGCGCAGGTGACGACCAGCGAGGAGTTCTCCATCGCGACCGTCGAGACGCCCGAGAGCGCTTCGACCGGCTCGACGAGCCCCTCCTCCGGTCCCTCACCGGCGTCGAGTTCGAGTCGGAAGGTCTCCTCGGTTCGCAGGGCGTCCCTGAGCGCGTCGATCGAGTCCTCGGCGACGAGCTCGCCGCCGCGGAGGATCCCCACTCGATCGCAGACCGCCTCGACCTGTCCGAGGATGTGAGACGAGAAGAAGACGGTCGCCCCGCGTCCGGCCTCCTCGCGGACGATATCACGCATCTCGCGCGCGCCGTTCGGGTCCAGGCCCGTCGAGGGCTCGTCGAGAACGAGGAGCTCCGGATCGCCGACGAGCGCGCTCGCGAGGCCGAGTCGCTGGATCATCCCCTTCGAGTAGCCTCCCACCTTCCGGTCGAGCGCGTCGGGGATCCCCACTCGCTCGGCGAGTTCGTCGGGATCGTCGTCGGCTCCCTTCGACTCGATCGAGAACTCGAGGTGCTGGCGGCCGGTCAGCCGGTCGTAGAGGTCGAACCCTTCGGGCAGGACGCCGGTGCGCTCGCGGATCGCGACGCTCTTTTCACCCGAATCCATCCCGAGGACGGTGATCTCGCCCGCTGTCGGTCGGGCGAAGTCGAGCAGCAGGTCGATCGTCGTCGTCTTCCCCGCGCCGTTCGGCCCGAGAAAGCCGTAGATTTCGCCCGATCGGACCGAGAGGTCGAGGTCCGAGAGGGCAACGGTGTCGCCGAAGCGCTTCGTCACCCCGTGGAGTTCGATCGCTGTCATCACCGACCCCTTCGAGTAGCCGAAAAATAAAGCCCGAAGCCGGCTTTCCGAGCCCGAGAACCGGCTCAGGGACCTGAATCGAGCGCCATCGCGTAGCGTACGACGACGAGGCCGGCGAACGCACCGACGAACAGCACGAGGCCCACGGCCACGGGCGAGAGAGCCTCGGTTCCGGGGATATCGCGGGCCGTGACGATCCAGGTCCCGAGGACGGCGATCGCGAGCGAGAGGACGCCCGAGAGCGCGAGGTTCGCGGTGTCCGGCGCTTCCATGTGCGGGCGTTACCCTCGCGGGTCGAAAACCCGTCGGTTCACCGCTCCGGATGCACCGGCGCGTCGAACCCGCCCCTGACGAGCGGTTTCGCGACGTGCCGTCGCGCGGTGGGCGGCACCTCGTACCAACCGATCCCGAGATCGCGGTCGACCTCCACCCGCTCCTTTCCCAGTGCACTCGTCCGGCACTCCCGACAGCGATAGCCCTGCTTCCTACCCGCGCTCTCCATCGACCGGCCACAGTCGGGACAGCGGGGGTTTCGGTATCTAAACCGGTTCAGCTCCCGCACCGCGAACTTCTCGAGCTTGAGCGTCCCCCCCGAGACCTCCCCGCAGACGGCGAGTCGGTCGCCCGGACGGAGCGCGCGGACCCGGTCGCGAAAGCGCTTCGTGGGTTCGAACGCCGCACACCGGATCCGGGCCTCGCCCTCTTCGAGCGTGAAGAAGACGTGGCCACCCTCGCGCGTCTCCGGCTCGCTCGCGACCCGTCCATCGCTCCGGTAGCAGTAGCCCCCTCGGAGTGCCGAGAGCGGTGTCTCTCCGAGGTGGGCGTCGGTGCCCTGGTTGGTGACGAACGTCTCCGCCCGCTCGACGGACTCGCCCTCGATCCGGTCCGCGACCACCGCGACCGAACCGGGATCGTCCCCGCGGATCCCGGAGAGCACCGGACAGGGGGTGTTCGGAACGCAGACGACCTCTCCCGTTTCCCTGTCCACCGTGTCCCAGACCCGCGGGTAGAACGCGTCCGCCGCCGCGAACACCGAGTCCGGATCGACCTCGCGATCGGTTCCCCATCGCTCGCGCTCCCGGTAGGCGATCCGCTCGTAGGTCGGGTCCGGAAGCGGCCACGACCCGACGGCCGCGAGCGCGCCGATCAGCCCTCGACCGTTCTCCCACCCGCTGAAGCGGTACTCGTGATCCGAACAAAGCTCGCGTGCCTCCTCCGTGTCCAGGTGACCCGTCACGGCCCGCCGTGCGAACTCCGCGACCGTCCCCGGAACCGCGTCAGAACCGTGCGGCGCCACGACCAGTCCGGGGTTGGTGTTCGGGTCCCCGACCATCGCGTGCTCCTCGATCAGGCCCCTCGCGAGCGCGAACGCCCTCCCCGGCTCGCAGTCCGTGTGGAGGCCTACCGCCGCGTTCCCCCGCGTCTTGTGCGGGACCGCCGGGTTGCACCGGAGGAGGAGGAGGCGCTCGACGGTCGCACCCGCCGCTCGCAGGCTGTCGGCGAGCAGCGCACCGAGGTAGGTGGTACACATCCCGCCCGTTCTGGAGTCCGTATCGTCGACCCCGACGACCGTCATCGGCTCGGCTACTCGTCGAGGGTCCCTACCGGTTTCGCCTCCTCCCCGTCGACCGGTGTCGTGGGTGGGGACGCCGTGTTATGTACACCCAGAACGCGAAGTAAATTCCCACCGACGATCCTGAGGAAATCGCAAGACCGCGGGTTCTTCCCGGTGCAAAACACCTATATGTACCGAACCACTTATGTAGCAGTATGTCACGATCCGCGCTGGTCGGTAACGTGATCGCGATGCTCCACGACGCGGGCTTCGCCGTGAGCGACCGGTGTGCGATCCGACCGAAGAGCTTCGACGTCGCGGCACGGCGCGGCGAGGACCTCGTCCTCCTGAAGATCCTCGGCAACATCGACGGCCTCGACGCCGAGACCGGCGTCGAGATGCGCCGTCTCGGCGAGTACCTCGGCGCGACGCCGTTCGTCATCGGGCTCCGGACGCGCGACGAGGAGCTGAAACCGGGCGTCGTCTACTTCCGACACGGCGTCCCGGTGCTCTCTCCCGACACCGTCTACGACCTCGTCATCGAGGAGGTCCCGCCGCTGATCTACGCCGCCCCCGGCGGGCTCTACGTCAACATCGACGAGGAGATCCTCGCGGACGAGCGCCGCCAGCAGGACATGAGCCTCGGACAGCTCGCGAGCGAACTCGGCGTCTCCCGTCGTACCGTCTCGAAGTACGAGGACGGGATGAACGCCTCCATCGAGGTCGCGATGCGTCTGGAGGAGCTGTTCGACGCGCCGCTGACGAGCCCCGTCGACGTGCTCACCGGGGCTGGCGACGTCCGCGAGTCGGAACCGACCCCCGAGGCGCTCTCGGTCGACCCGGACGACGAGCACATCGTCACCGTGCTCACCCGGGCGGGCTTCACCGTCCACCCGACCGCACGCGCCCCGTTCAAGGCCGTCAGCGAGGACGCGGACGAGGACGACGAGAACGTCCTCACCGGCCACTCCGAGCTCTCGAAGACCGCGCAGAAACGGGCGCGGATCATGGCCTCGATCGGCAAAGTGACGCTCACCCGCTCGGTCTACTTCGTCGACGAGGCGCCGAAGGAGGAGGTCGAGGGCACTGCGTTCATCGAGTGTGCGGAGGCCGAGGGGCTCAGCGACGCCGACGAACTGAAGGAGCTGATCCACGAGCGGACCGACCCGCCCGAAGAGGTCGCGTAGGTCGGGTTCGAGACGTCGCTGTGTTCGGTAGAGCTACCCGGTCCGGCCGAGAGTTCGTTCTCCCCGATCGACCGCCTCCGACGGATGCGTGCACCCCCGGCGGTCGTCGGTACGGACTGCTGCACCCGTGGACCGCTCGGGCCGAGAGGCGGGTACCGGTCCCACCGGTACAGATTACAGCAGTCCGTAGTGGGGACGTCCACCCGAGCGGCCGAGAGCCCCGGAGGTCGATCGCCCAGCGGACGGACTACCAAGATCGGATTCGGCTCAAGAACCCGGTGTGAGTACTCGCCACGCGATCGCCGGTCGAAACAGCGAGGTGGGCCGGTTCTCCATCGTGACGACACGGTTGAAGGCCTCGGCCAGTCTACCATCGGTCTGGGCCTTGCGATTGAGTCTGGCGACGTAGAGGTTCACGAGGTCCGTCCCGAACGGTTTGGGGCCGGTCGTCCGCTGGAACTGGAAGTCGGAGCCGACCGCGAGCCTCCACGCGTCGTCGACGACGTCTGCGGCACGCTCGAAGAACCCGAGTGCGACCTCGTCGCTGCGCTCGGTCGCCAGCGCGTGGTGTAGCTGGAGGGCCTCGAGCGCGGCCACTGACATGCCCTGGCCGTAGATCGGGTTGAAGCTGGCGATCGCGTCACCGACGACGATCAGACCGGCGGGGAACCGTTCGAGGTCCTCGTAGCGGCGCCTGCGGTTCGCCGGGAACCGGTAGTGCGCGATCTCCTCCGAGACCAGCGCGTGCTCCTCGAGGAGGCGTTCTATATCGGGGATCGGGAGACTGGCAGCGTACTCGACGAACCCCTCCGGATCCGTCGGCGGCCGGTCGCCGTGGACGCCGACCAGCGTCAGCAGTCGTCGCCCGTGTTCGATCGGAAACGTTCCGCAGCCCCGCGTTCGCGGCGGGTTCGGCATCAGGAAGAACGACCGACGGCTCTCGGCGGGCCGTTCCAGGACGGCCGTGCTGTAGGTCAGGTCGATGTACACCTCGTCGGTCGTGGGCGACGGATAGCCGTGTCTCTCGAGCCAGGCAGGCGTCCGGGAGGTTCGTCCGGTGGCGTCGACGACCAGCTCGGCCTCGATCTCCCGTTCGCCACCCCCGGTTCGGACGATCACCCCCTCGACGGCCGTACCGTCGTCGACGAGGTAATCGACGAACTGACACCCGTCCCGTATCGTGACACGATCGAGTGTGGCGACCCGTCGTCGGGTGATCCGCTCGAACAGCGGCCGGCTCGCACAGTACATCGGTATCCGGGTCGGCCCGTCGGCGAGGAAGTCCCCCTCCTCGTATACCGCCAGGTCGCTGGCGAGGTCGATCACCAGCGCGCCGGCCCCGATCAACTCCTCGCCGTAGCCGGAGAAGAGGTCCTCCAGCGTCGCCTGCCCTGCCGTCTGCATCACGTGGATGTGGCGTGCCTGGGGGGTCCCCGGACGGGCGACCGCGTCCTCCGGGAGCGAGTCTCGTTCGACGAGTGTGACCGTTTCGAACCGGTCGACCAGCACCCGGGTCGCGACCAGTCCGGCCATGCTCGCCCCGACGACCACCGCGTGTCCACCCCTCTCGGCGATCCGGTCGGGATCGTATCGGGGAACCGTTGTCACGGTCATCTGTCGACCTCTCACCGCACCCTCGGGTCGCGAGCACATAGCGTTACTTCGTGACCACCTGCCCAGGTGCTACGGTTCGATCAGTCGGTGACCGCCGTGGCCGTTCCGTACTCGACGGGAGACGGCCCACGAACTCCGGGACGTACTGACGAAGGCCCGTGTCCAGCCTCGGCGATCGATGGCCGAGTTCCGATCGTCGAAACGGACTGCTGTACGTCCGTACCGGTCGGACCGGTACGTTTCGGTCCGAACGGTGACCAGGAACACCAGCCCGTATCAGGGGGCCACCAGCGCCCCGCGTTCCGCGACGTGCCCACACTCCGGACAGGTCTCGTAGCCCTGAACGATCGCCAGCCTCGTCTCGCAGTCGGGACAGTCCATAGACCCCTCTGCTTTCGACGATCCATAAGTGTATATACGACGATCGACGAAAGTCAGAGGAGCGCGACGAGCGGCGCGAGCGCGAACCAGAGCAGGTAGCTCAGCGCGGCGATCATGGGGCCGTCGATCCGGCGGGGCTCGTCCGGTATCCGTCGCTCGAGCAGCCAGACGAGCCCGAGCGCGTGCGGGACGGAGAGGAGGACCAGGGCGGTGTAGGCACCCGGTACGAGCTCCGAGACGTAGAGGGCGACCCCCACCAGGGAGGCGAGGAGCGCCGTCGCCTGCGCGAACCGGACCGCCCCACCGATCCCGAACCGGACGGCGATCGTCCGTTTGCCGGCCGCCCGATCCGCGTCGTGGTCGGGGATCGCGGAGAGCGTGATCGAGGGGAAGATAGAGAGCAGGTAGGGGAGGCCGACCAGCCACGGCAGCGGATCGAGCGGATCGCCGCCGAGGAAGACGAACCCGGGGAGGAGTACCCCGAGGCTGTGGGTGAACGCCACGTCGAGTTCGCCGAGCGTGCGGTAGGAGAGCTTCAGCGGGGCGAGCGTGTAGCCGAGCGCGAGGACGGCGAGGAGGGTCATGAGGCCCGCCATCACGGCGAGCGATCCGGTGCCGGTCGCCAGCACGCCGATCCCCGAGAGCCCCGAGAGCGAGAGCGCGACGACGATCCCGATCCTGACCTCACGAAAGCCGAGCGCGCCGTCGACGAGGACCTGCGATCCCCCCGTGAACGGCCCGGCGAACGTGTTCTCCCTATCCGTCTCGTAGTCGGCGTACTCGTTGCTCAGCACGGTCGCGGCCTCGAGGAAGAAGAGAAACGAGAGCCCGAACCAGTAGACGAGCGAAGTGAACGCGTCGGTCCCGACGGCCGCGAGCGCGCCGATCGTGTAGGCGACCCACGCCATCGGGTAGAACTGGAGCCGAAGCGCCTGGAGCCACGCCGATACCGAGTGACGAAACCCCGACCACCGGGTGTCCGGACCGCTCTCCAGTGCCCTCCCGAGCGCCTCGGCCTCCGCCAGCCACGCATCGCGCTCCTCGCGATCCGAACCCTCGACCGGCCCGAAGTAGCTGACGCGCGTGGTCCGGATGCCGGCGAAGCCGAGCGTCGCGTCCGTCACCGCGTTCGTCCCCGGCTGTCGCTGGATCAGCCGGTAAACCAGCGGCGGGACGTCCATCGTCACGAGCAGTTCCGCGGTCTTGTCGGTGAGCAGCTCCTCGTGGCCCGCGCCGTCGCCCTCGTCGTAGAACGAGAAGGCGAACCCCGGTGCGAAGGTCCGGTCGAAGAAACCCTTGAGCAGCGCGGGCATCGTGCCCCACCAGTTCGGGTAGACGAAGACGAGGTGGTCCGCCCACTCGATCTCCCGCCGCGCGTCCCGCACGTCCGGTTCGGTGTGCTGGTCGGTCGGCTCTTCGGTTCTGACGTTCGGGTCGAACTCCATCCCCGTGACGGCGAGCGAGCGGACGTCCACCCCCGCCTCGGCCACCCCTCGCTCGTACGCATCCGCGAGCGCCCCGCAGAGGCTCTCGGGGCGTGGGTGCCCGAGGACGATCAGCACGTTCACGCACGTTCACTCGCCGGCGGCCGGGATCGTTCATGGACTTGCACCTGCCGCCTCCGCTCCTCGCTACCGCTCCGCTCGCTCTCGTTGCGTGCCGGAGAAGACGCGGTCCGCCTCAGTTCCCGTACGTCTCGTCGAGGTAGGCGACGATGTCGTCGCTCTCGTGCATCCCCTCGACCCCGTTCGAGTGGTCGAGCAGGACCGGGACCTCGGTCTGGCCGGTGACCTCCTTCACCTCGGTGCGGTCGGCGTGCGAGCGGGGGACCTCGTGGCTCTCGTACTCGAGACCGAGCTCGTCGAGTTTCGTCTTCACCTTCGCGCAGAACGGACAGCCCGGCAGTTCGTACAGTTCGAGTTCACTCATCGAGAGAAACCACGGCTCCCAGCGGCAAAACACCGGCGCTTTCAGCCGACCATGCCGCTGGTCGTGACGTAGAAGTAGCCGACGAGCGCGAGCGCGGTCACCCACTGGCCGAGGTGGACCTCCCGGCCCTCACCCATCGCGAGCTTGATCAGCGGGTAGGCGATGATCCCCGCGGCGAGGCCGTTGGCGATGGAGGCCGTCAGCGGCATGACGGTGATCGTCAGGCCAGCGGAGACCGCCCAGGCTGGGTCGCTCCAGTCGATGTCGAGCACGCCCTGGAGCATGATGATCCCCACCACCACGAGCGCGATGTAGGAGGCGTAGGTGGGGATCGCCGCGACGAGCGGGACGGCGACGAGCGCGAGCGCGAACAGGGCCGCGACGACGAGCGCGGTCAGCCCGGTTCGCCCGCCCTCCTCGATCCCGGTCGAGCTCTCGATGTACGTCGTCACGGTCGACGTGCCGACCATCGCGCCGAAGGTCGTCCCGACCGCGTCGGCCATCAGCGGCTTCTCGATCTCCGGGAGGTCGCCCTCCTCGTCGAGGAAGCCGCCGAACTGCGAGACGCCGATCAGGGTGCCGGCGGTGTCGAAGAAGTCGACGAAGAAGAACGTGAAGACGACGAGCGCGAACGTGAACGCGTCGGCCTGCGAGAGCCCCTCGACGAACGCGCCCGCGAGCGGCGTGATGTCGTACTGCGGCGAGAGCACCGTCTCGAAGGAGAGCTGGCCCGTCTCCTCGTCGACGAGCGCCTCCGGTCCCAGGACCGCCTCGTCGACGACGTTCGCGAGGATCAGCGCCCAGCCGGCGAGCGTCGTGGTGAGGATGCCGATGATGAGCGAGCCGGTGATCCCGCGCGCCCAGAGCATGAGCGTGAGCGCGAGGCCCGCGAGACCCAGCAGCGCGACCGGGCTCTGGGCGATGTTGCCGAGTTCGACGAGCGTCCCCTCGGGGTAGGGGACGACGACCTCCATCTCCTGGAGTCCGAGGAAGAGCAGGAAGACCCCGATCCCGGCGCCGACGGAGAACTTCACGGGTTCGGGGAACAGTTCGATGACGTACCTCCTGACCCCGAGCGCGGTGATCGCGATGAAGATGATCCCCTCGACGAAGACCGCCGCGAGCGCGACCTGCCAGGGGATGCCCATCGCGAGTACGACCGTGAACGCGAAGAAGGCGTTCAGCCCCATCCCCGGCGCGAGGCCGAACGGACGGCGGGCGTAGAGCGCCATCACGAGCGTCGCGAGCACGCTCGCGAGGATCGTCGCGATGGCGAGCATCTGGAACACCTCGCCCGCTGTGTAGGTCGCACCGTCGATCGTCGTCTCCGGGTTCAGCCCCCCGTCCTCGTCGAAGCCGACGATCGCACCCAGCAGGATGGAGGGGTTGACCACGATGATGTACGCCATCGCGAGGAACGTCGTCACCCCCGCGATCAGCTCGGTCCTGATCGAACTCCCCTCCTCGCTCACCTCGAAGAACTCGTCCAGCCTGTCAGCGGCGCCCATGTTGCACGTTCAAGCATACTCAGCAGTCGCTACTTAAGAATTTCCGTCGGTG
>SKWB01000287.1 GCA_007129135.1 Halococcaceae archaeon
CCAGCCCTCCCGCACGGGGTCGTAGCCGAGAAACGCCCGAGGATCGAGCGGGACCTCGACCTCCTGCCGTTCGCCGGGCGCGAGACGCGCGGTGGCGAAGCCGGCGAGTTCGCGCGGCGGTCTCCCCGCCACTTCGCTCGCGGCGTAGACCTGGACGACCTCCTTCCCGGGACGATCACCGACGTTCTCGACCGGGACCGAAACGGTGACCGACTCGCCGGCCGGGATCCGGTCGGAGGTCTCGAGCGGGCCGTACTCGAACTCCGTGTAGGAGAGTCCGTGGCCGAACGGGAAGTAGGGTGCTCTCTCCCGGGCGTCGAACCCGCGATGGCCCACGAACAGTCCCTCCTCGTACTCGACCCGGCCCTCGACGCCGGGATAGCTCGCCTCGTCGAAGCCGTAGTCGGCCCCGCGGCCGAACGTCACCGGGAGCCGCCCGCCCGGCTCCTCGCCCGTGAGCACCGCCGCGAGCGCGACGCCGTCGTCCTGGCCCGGGTACCACGTCACGAGCACGCTCGGAACCGACTCGAGCCACGGCATCTCGACCGCCCCACCCGTGTTCAGCACGACCACCAGCTCCTCGGTGGCGTCGGCGACGGCCGCGATCAGGTCGTCCTGTTCGCCCGGAAGCGAGAGCGAGGGGCGGTCGGCCCCCTCGGTCGCCACGTCCCGTGCGACGAGCACCGTCGCGTCCGCGTCTTCCGCGGCCGCGACCGCGTCCTCGATCGAGGGCTCGTCCGCCGGCTCCTCGGTCTCTCCCTCGTCGAAGAATCGCACCCCACGGATCGGTGGGACTCCACGCTCGAACGTCACCTCGCCCTGGAACCGTTCGCGGAGTCCGTCGAGCGGGCTCACCGCGTGGACCGGCGTCACCTCGGAGCTGCCGCCGCCACCCAGTGCGGGTCGGTCCGCGTTCGGACCGATCACCGCGAGCGTCTCGACCCCCGAATCGAACGGCAGGACCCCCTCGTTCATCAGCAGGACAGACCCCTCGATCGCGACCAGACGGGCGATCGCCGAGTGACCGTCGGTGTCGATCGCTCCGAACGGTCGGTCCGCCGAGAACAGCCCGAACCGGTCCATCGTCTCCAGAACACGCCGAGCCATCGCGTCGATCCGGTCCGCGCTCACCGAGCCCGCGTCGACCGCCGCCCGCAGTGGCTCGCCGTAGAGACCACCCGCCTCCACGTCCGGCATCGAGAGCGGGAGCTCCGAGGGCGCGACGCCGAACTGTGACTCGGCGTCGAGCGCGTAACCGGGCATCTCGAGGTCCAGCCCCGCGGTCGCCGAGTCGACCGGATCGCCGGTCGCCCACCAGTCGGAGACGACGTACCCCGAGAACCCCCACTCGTCCCTGAGGACCCCGGTGAGCAGTCGGCGGTGCTCGCTCATCGGCTCGCCGTTCACGCCGTTGTACGCACACATCACGGAGCCGACCTCGGCCTCGCGGACCGCCGCCTCGAACCCTCGCAGGTAGCACTCGCGCAGCGCCCGCTCGCCGATCCGGGCGTCGACCGTCGTCCGGTCGGCCTCCTGGCTGTTCGCGACGTAGTGTTTCGCCGTGGCGATTGCGCCCTCCGACTGGATCCCCTCTATCACCGAGACGGCCATCCGACTCGTCAGCCAGGGGTCCTCGCTGTAGTACTCGAAGTTCCGGCCGCCGCCCGGAACCCGGATCAGGTTGAGGCCGGGGGCGAGCAGGCCGTCCTGGCCCTTCGCGCGCGTCTCGCGGCCGAGCGCCTCGCCCTGTTCCCGAGCGAGGTCGCCGTCCCAGGTCGCCGCGAGCGCGATCGAGGCGGGAAAGGCGGTCGCCTCGCCAGCACGCACCCCGAGCGGGCCGTCGACGAGCCGGAGCGGCGGGATTCCGCGTTCCTCGTTCGGGGGAACGTAGCCGGTCGAGACGCCCTCCGGATCGCGTGCGCCGTGGAGCAGTCGGAGCGTCTCCGCGAGCGTCAGCGACTCGAGGATCCCGTCGACGTCGGTCGCTCGCTCTCCGTCCCGGGGTGTGGTCATGGCCCGACCGACGCGAGCGACCGACAAAGCGGTTCGGTCGCTCGGTCGAACGAGAAGTGTTATATGTTACCGAGTACCATTCAAGACGAATGCGGGAGCACCACGCGTGGATGCAGCCGGGAGACGAAGCGATCCTCGAGTACTTACTGGAGAACCCACCGGAGTACGCGCCGCTGATCGCCGGACGGATCGGGATGCACCACACGAACGTCGAACGACGGTGCCGGATACTCACGGAACACGGCCTGCTGGAGGCGGTGAGCGAGGAGGTCGTCTACCGGCTCACCACGAGCGGCGAACGGTGTCTCCGTGGGATCGAGGAGGGCGCCGAGTTCGGAGCCGACGACCGCGTGGGATCGGAGCCCGGCGAGGCCGCCGGAATCGGGAGCGTTTAGTCGCCGCGCGCGAACCGGCGAGCGATGGCCCGGACGCTGCTCGTCGCGGGGACCGCGAGCCACGTCGGCAAGAGCACGGTCGTCGCGGGGCTCTGTCGCTACCTCTCAGATCAGGGAGTGTCGGTCGCGCCGTTCAAGGCCCAGAACATGTCGAACAACGCGCGGGCCGTACCCGTAGCGAACTCGAACGAGTGGGGCGAGATCGGCGTCAGCCAGTACGTCCAGGCCAGAGCGGCGCGTGTCCGGCCGACGACGGACATGAACCCCGTCCTGCTGAAACCACGGGGTGGGAGCGAGAGCCAACTGGTGATCGACGGCCGGGCGCGGGCACACTACCGGGCCGGTGAGTACTTCGAGGAGGGCTGGCAGGACGCCCGCGAGGCGGCGGCCGCCGCCCACGGCCGTCTCGCGGGCGAGTACGACGTCGTCGTCGCCGAGGGAGCGGGCTCGATCGCCGAGATCAATCTACACCACAGGGACCTCGCGAACGTCGAGACCGCCCGGTTCGCCGACGCCGACGTCCTCCTCCTGGTGGACATCGAACGCGGCGGCGCGTTCGCCTCCCTCTACGGCACCCTCGAACTGATGCCCGCCGACCTGCGCGAGCGGGTCGTCGGTGCGGCGATCACGAAGTTCCGGGGCGATCCATCCCTCCTCGAACCAGGGATCGAGGAGATCGAGAAGCGGACCGGCGTCCCGATCGTCGGCGTGCTCCCGTACGACGACCCCGGGCTGCCCGAGGAGGACAGCGTCGGGCTCCCGGCGGCCGGCGAGACGGCCGTGCTTGGCGAGGACGACGGCGTCGAGGAGAGCCACGCGGTACGGATCGCGGTGCCACGGCTCTCGCGGATCTCCAACTTCACCGACCTCGAACCGCTCGCGCGGGAGCCGGGCGTCAGGGTGGTCTACGCCCCGCCTGAGCGGCTGTTCGAGGGACGACCGGACGCGGTCGTCGTTCCGGGGACGAAGAACACCGTGGACGACCTGAGAGAGCTCCACGACGCCGGCTTCGGCGAGCGACTGCGAGCGTTCGACGGCCCCGTGATCGGGCTCTGCGGTGGCTACCAGATGCTCGGCGAGCGGATCGTCAATGCCAGTGTCGAGAGCACCGAGGACGTCTCGGAGCTCCCCGGCTTCGGCCTGCTCCCGGTCGAGACGCGGTTCAGCGAGGAGAAACGCGTGGAACGGGTCGAGCGACAGTTACGAGGCGTCGGCCCGCTCGCGGATGCCACG
>SKWB01000364.1 GCA_007129135.1 Halococcaceae archaeon
CCCGGGCGAGTGTGAACAAGCGCGATCACGTCCTGAACGCCCTCCTGCTCTCGATCGGGCTCGGCTACGTCTTCGAGCCCGCTGGCGACGTCGAGACGTTCCGGCTGATCGCCGAACTCTCCGTGCCGATCGTGCTCGGAGCGCTGGTGCCCGACATCGACACCGCGTTCGGCCGCCACCGGAAGACGCTGCACAACCTGCCGGTGCTCGCGCTCGCGCTCGCCTACCCCTACTACTTCGGGAACCTGGAGTGGGTCTGGATCGGCGTCGCGACCCACTACCTGCTGGACATGCTCGGCTCGCGCCGTGGGGTCGCGCTCTTCTACCCGGTCTGGGCCCGCGAGTTCGGCCTCCCCGGCGGCGTTCCGGTGAGCAGCCGGTACGCCACGCCCGTCACGCTGGTCGTGACCGCGGTCGAACTCGCGCTCGCCGTCCTCCTCGTCTACGATCTCGTTCCGTACCTGGTGCTGGAGCTGCTCGCGGCTATATGACGAGAGTGACAGCTCCGTGGACGGGCGGTTCGGCTCCCACAACCGCCGCTCGTTCCCGCCGTTCGGGGCGACGAACTGAGAGGAATCCCGTTCGCGTCGGTCCGTTCGGAACCCGCGGGGGTCGTCTGGATCGGCGAACGAACCAGTATCGAGTTCGCGAAGGCGATCCGCCGGCAGTGGGCCGAAGGGGCGGGCCCCGATCAGTAGACCGCCACGTCGTCGAACCGGCCGTCGTAGGCGATCTGACTCGGGTGGGTCGGCTCGGTGCCCGAGAGCAGCAGCCGGTCGACTTTCCCCCAGGAGTTCTCCCAGCCGAGGTGTGAGAACTCGATCCCCCGACGGAGCCGGTGGCGCACGCCGCCGCGGTGGACGATCTGTCTCGGGGTTCGCCCGGAGAGCGCGGCGAGCAGTTCCGCCTCGTCGGAGAACGGTTCGTGGAACCGGGTCCAGACCTCGCCGACGGTCCCTCTGAGGTGGGCGTACGAGGAGCCGAAGCCGGGGATGTCGAGTCGCGTCGCGATGTCCTGTGCGCGGCGGTTGTGTCGCTTCCAGTGTTTCGGGTTGTAGACCTCGACGGCGTCGATCAGGTCGTGGTACCGCCTGATGTCCTCCTCGGAGAGGCTCACCGAGAAGAACTCCGGGTGGGGGGCGCAGACGACGGCGTCCTGGCGGTCGAGTTCCGCCATCGCCCCCTCCAGGGTGATGAAGTCGGGTATCGGCTCCGAGAGGCCGAGCGCGAGGACGTGTCTCCGTTCCCGCCAGTTCCCGGTGAAGAGCTCGCGGGCGGGCACCACGAGCAGCTCGTCGTCGGTGTACCGGCGGGCCTGCTCGCGGATCTCGGGGAGCCGTCTGAAGTGGGGGGCGTAGACGAGCGCGTCGATCCCGCGACGTTTCGCACGCTCTGCGACTCGCTCGTCGAGCAGTTTGACGTGCATGTCGACCGCGAAGCCGCTTTCGCTCACTCCCCAGTCTGTGTCGGCCGGCGGTTTATCACTACCGAACGCCCGCCACCCACTCCGGCGACTCCGGTCGACGGCCGATCCCGCGGAGGACGGTGAGCGCGCGGGCGAACTCCGCCTCTGAGACGACGCCGAGCGGGGTGCCCATCTCCTCGACGACGATCCGATCGACGCCCGTCTCGCTCAGCAGACGGAGCACCTCGAAGGCGGGCGTCTCGGCGGGGACGGTCCGGACGTCCTCGTTCATCACGTCACGGGTCCGGACCGCACCGCGCTCGCCCTCGGGCACCCCCCTGAGATCCGAGAGGTCGACGAGGCCGACGATCGATCCCCGACCGTCGACGACCGGGTAGCCGGTTCGGCGCTCGGCGAGCATCCGCGAGAGCAGGTCCTGGACGTTCACGGTCGTCTCGACGGTGAGCATGTCGGTGTCGGCGAGGTCGCCCGCCGTGATCCCGGTGAGGAGGTCCTCGAGCACCACAGCACGGGACTCCGAGCTAGCCGCGGCGTAGAGAAAGAGCGCGAGCAGGATCAGGATCGGGTTGAACCCCAGAAACCCGAGCACGCCCAAGCCCACCGCGAACCAGCGACCCACCCGCGAGGCGATCCGCGTGGCGTCGACGTAGGGGCGGTTCCGAGCGAGCAGCGCCCGGAAGATCCGCCCGCCGTCCATCGGGAACGCCGGCAGCATGTTGAAGAGCGCGAGCATGACGTTGATCACGGCGAGCCAGCCCACGAGGAAGACCACGAGGGGGATCTCGGGAACGACGAGGAGGAGGAGATACGCCCCGAGACCGAGCGCGACGCTCACGGCGGGCCCGGCGATGGCGATCCAGAACTCGCGGATCGGCTCCTTCGGGATCCGTTCCATCGCCGCCACGCCGCCGAAGATCCAGAGGGTGATCGAGCCGATCGGGATGTCGTAGCGACGGGCGACCCACGAGTGGCCGAGTTCGTGGAGCAGCACGCTCGCGAACAGGCCGATGGCCCCGGCGAGTCCGACGACGATCGGGGTGTTCCCGGTCGTGAGCGTCGCCACGTCGACCTCGGCCCCCGAGAGCCACTCGATCAGCGAGGCGTAGATCGCGATCTGCTCGGGGCGACCCAGCAACCACGCGAGCAGCGGGACGAACACGAGCAGCGAGACGTTGAGCCGGATGGGGATGCCCATCACACGCCCGATCCGATAGTTCCACATCGACCTGGTGTTGGTATCCACCCCCTATAACCCCCCACGGCGAGAAGGGATTTATCCCACTACGCTCTGTCCTCCGTGATGACCTGGGAGTGCGCGATCGTCGACTGCGAGGCGTCGTACGAGGAGGTCGAGGCGTTGATCGTCCACCAGACCGAGTCCCACGAGCGCCGGGAGTGTCGGATCTGTTCGTCGGTCGTCCCCGACGGCTACTTCGCGATCCGTCACGCGCTCGACGAACACACCCGCGCGGAGTACGTCCGCGCCTACGGAGCCGACGCCGACGACGTCAGGCGGCGAGAGGAGGTCAAAGCCGAGATCGAACGCCTCGCGGACCTCCAGTCGGTCGTCGACCGGCTGAACGCGTAGTCCCACGGGCTCATCCGTCTCGAACCCCCACCGTCCCCCGAACGTCGTGCTCCGAGGGCGGGCTCAGCTCGATGCCCGCGTCCTCGAAGCTCTCTTTGATCCTCCGGTCGAACTCGGAACGGATCCGAAGCACGTCCCGGCGTCTCGGGTCGGCGATCCAGTACCGGACGTCGATCCCGACGAAGTCGTCGCCGAGTTCGCCGAGCAGGACGGTCGGTTCGGGCTCGTCGATGATCTCCTCCTGCTCGACGGTCGCCAGGCTACACAGCTCCATCGCGCGGTCGAGGTCGTCCGTGTACCCGATCTCGAAGCGGTGGGTGAGCCGGAGCGTGTCGTTGATCACAGGGTTCGTCACCGCGGTCGTCATCAGCTGGGAGTTCGGCACGGTGACGAGTTCGTTGTCGAAGGTACGGATCCGCGTCGCGCGGAAGGTGATCTCGTCGATGCGTCCTCGCTCTTCTTCCCACTCGATCCAGTCGCCGATGTTGAACTTCGGGTCCGTGACGATGAACGCGCCCGCGACCAGGTTCCCGATCACGTCCTGGGCGGCGAAGCCGAGCGCGACCGTCACCGCCGCGACCACCACCGCGGAGCCGGCGACGACGTAGCCGAACCCGGCGA
>SKWB01000146.1 GCA_007129135.1 Halococcaceae archaeon
GGCTTCATCACGATCGACGGGAAGGGGCTGTCGACCTCGCGCAACCGGGCGATCTGGGCCCGGGAGTACTTAGAGGAGGGCTTTCACCCCGATCTCCTCAGATACTACCTGGCGACCAACGGCGGCTTCCAGCAGGACGTCGACTTCTCCTGGGAGAAGTTCGCAGACCGGGTCAACGGCGAGTTGGTGGGGACGATCGGCAACTTCTGCTACCGGAGTCTGCTGTTCGCCCACCGAACCTACGACGGCACGCCCGACGTGGCGGTCTCCGAGGAGATCGAACGCGAGATCGAGGGCGCCATCGCCGACTTCGGCGAGGCCGTCAACGAGTACTCGGTACGGAAGATCGGCCAGGCGGCGCTCTCGCTCGCCCGCGTCGGCAACGAGTACATCCAGCGAAACGAGCCGTGGAACCTCGTCGACGAGGACCCCGAGCGCGCCGCGCGGGTGATCCGCGACTGCGTCCAGATCGCGAAGGCGGTCGCCGTGTTGCTCTACCCGGTCGCCCCCGGGAAAGCGGCGACGCTCTGGGAGAGCCTCGGCGAGGAGGGCCCGATCGAGGAGGTGTCGCTCGACGCGGCGTTCGAACCTCCGGGTGCGTTCGACGAGCCCGAGGCGCTCTTCGAGAAGGTCGAGGACGACCGCGTCTCCGAACTCGAGGCGACGCTGGACGAGAAGATCGCCGCCGCGTCCGAGGGCGGAGTGGACGAGGGGGACGCCGACGAGGCGCCGACGCTGAAGGAGGAAGGGGACGGAGAGCCGGCGGAGGCGGCGGACCTCGAACCGCTCGTCGAGGACAGGATCGGCTTCGAGGAGTTCCAGGGCCTCGACATCCGCGTGGGCGAGGTCGTCGCCGCGGAGGGGATCGACGGCGCGGACGACCTCGCGAGGCTCGAGGTCGACATCGGCGTCGAGACGCGTCAGGTCGTCGCGGGGATCAAACGGCTCCACGACCTCGATTCGCTTCCGGGTGAGACGGTCGTCCTGCTCGCGAACATCGAGAAGGCCGAGCTGTTCGGCGTCGAGTCGAACGGGATGGTGCTCGCGGCGGGCGAGGAGGCCGACCTGCTCACGACCCACGGCGAGGCGAGACCGGGCGAGAGGGTCCGCTGATCGTGGGGTAGTTCGGATTTTCGTGTACTCTTCTGTTATTCGGATCTTCTGTTATCCGGCTCGGTAACGGCGATTCCCATAGTACCTGTTCTCAGCGAGATACGCGACGGTTCGCGGACCGGCCCTCCTGTTCTCATCCGAATCGGTTAGTGCAGGGAGGAATACACTGGTATGGGTTCTATCTATCCAGTTCTTGCCACGATTGGCGTGCAAGATACAGAGGTTCCTGCAGCACGGCGGGTTCTTTTCTTTCGTGCCGGAGACGTTGAACCAGCTGCTCACTGAGCCTGTGAATCGAGTGTTTTAGGTTACTGAGAGTCCGAACACTGCCCCGTCTTCGGTTCCGTTTCTGGAGAGAGAGCGTTCCAACGATTACCGCACCGAGAATCGGGGGAACGAACGTCCCAACGAAGGGCCTTGTGACAGCGGTTGTTGGTAGCATCGAGAACGTTGTGGGAGTTGGTTTGGAGTCGTGTGTGGCTCCACGTGAGACCGGGTACCCTCGGGAGCTGAGAGTCCCATGTGGCGGTCCGTGCATATGTAAGCGGCGGGGTTCGCGAGATGCGCCGTCAGGACTCGCGCCACTTGTGACCGCACTCGACGCAGGTGAACAGCCGAACCTCGTAGGAGCCGCCCGGCTTCGGCATCATCTCGTAGTAGGCCCGGTCGCCCTCGCAGTCGTCCGCCGGACAGGGCTCCTGCACCGTCTCGGTGGAGCCCTGGGTCGCGTCGGCCACGGCGGGTGCCCCGTCGTCCCGCTGTCCATCCTGGGTCGTCATCGCCGCTTCTGCGTGCGAGTCCCGCGGCTCCTCGTTCTCACAGGAGCGACACACCCACGTGTCGCCCTCCGTGTGCATCATCGAACCACACTCGTCACAGAACTGCATTTACCGTAGGATTACACGGCTGTCGAATATATGCGTTAACGTCCGATCCGTCGTGGATTTCAGGCAACTGCTCACGCTGATTGTACTGAGTTATCGAAGAGGCAACAGGCGACGTTTGGTTTTGCCCGATATCTATCGGCTAGACACTGGGTGCGGTAGAGATGGCTCAGAATCTCGGGACGAGAGTGGACGTCGGTGTCGGAGTCATCTGAAATTCTGCGGGAACACTCGTCGTCATAGGATTACCAGCCGCTCATCAGTACCACGAAAGGACACTCCCAGCCGCTGGCATCGGGATGTTACTGGTTCCATTCGGAATACGAACACTAGCGGAGTTACAGCGGTCGAGCGGTGGTGTACTTCGTGTTTACTCTGTACTGGCCGAATCAGACCGCTCCGGTTCTCGGCGTGCGCCGTGCTGCATACGCGACCTGTATCTCGCACGGCGCAACGAATATCCTCTGAAATCGGTAGGTTCCCCAGCGATCAGTTCGCGTCTCTACCCACCTGCGGATTCACCGGACCACAGGCGAAACCACCCGATCCCTGTAACACCCGCTATCCCGGTACGGGGTATTCAACGAGGGCCCCACCTATAATCGAATCCGCAACGCGCTCGGTCGGGGCGGCCTCAATCGCTCGAATCCCGGGACCGAAAAACCCTCACTCGGAACGGGGTAACCGTTGGTCTTTTTGCCGGGTTGTGATCTACACCCCGTATGAGAAACGCGAAGATCGTCTGTACGCTGGGACCGGCGTCCGACGACCGGGAGACGATCGCCGGCCTCGCGCGGGCGGGGATGTCGGTCGCCCGGCTGAACGCGAGCCACGGCACGCTCGACGACCGACGGGAGCTGATCGAGCGAATCCAGGCCGTCGACCGGGAGACCGACACCTCGCTCGCAGCGATGCTCGACACGAAGGGGCCGGAAGTGCGGACCGCCCCGATCGACGGCGAGATCACCCTCGAAGCGGGCTCTGATGTCCGGTTCGTCGTCGGGGAGGAAGCGACGCCGGAGGAGGTCGGCCTCTCGCTCCCGATCGACGCCGTCGACCCGGGCGACCGGGTCCTGCTCGACGACGGCCTGATCGAGACGGTCGTGGAGGGGAATGACGCCGGGGTCGTCACGGCCCGCGTCGAGAGCGGCGGCGACCTCGGGAGCAGGAAGGGGGTCAACGTCCCGGGCGTCGACCTCGACCTCGACGTGGTCACCGACTCCGACAGGGCCGACCTCGAACTCGCGGCGGAGATGGGCGTGGACTTCGTCGCCGCGAGCTTCGTTGGCGGCGCGGAGGACGTCTACGAGGTCGGGTCGGTGCTCGAGGAGGCGGGCGCGAACATCCCGATCGTCTCGAAGATCGAGCGCGCCGACGCGGTCGAGAACTTGGAGGAGATAATCGACGCCTCCTACGGCGTCATGGTCGCCCGGGGCGACCTCGGGGTCGAGTGCCCGATGGAGGACGTCCCGATCGTCCAGAAGCGGATCATCCGGCTGTGTAGGGATCGAGGGACGCCGGTGATCACGGCGACGGAGATGCTCGATTCGATGGTCGCCTCGCGGCGACCGACCCGTGCGGAGGCCTCCGACGTCGCGAACGCGGTGCTCGACGGCACCGACGCGGTGA
>SKWB01000260.1 GCA_007129135.1 Halococcaceae archaeon
AACACGCTCGTCCGGGTCGACGTGGCCTCGGGGAGCTATCGGACCTACTGAACGCTCCGTCCGACCGATCGACCCGCTCGCCGGAACCCGGACGGTTTAGGCCGCGAGCGGTCAATGCGAGCTATGACCGACGAACCGACGATCCTCCTGCCGCACACGCTCGGTCCCGACCGCCTCGACGGCCTCTCCGAGATCCTCGACGACGACCTCCCGGAGGGCGCGATCCGGGTCGCACGCACCCCCGACGAGACGGTCGACGCCGCCCCCGAGGTCGAGGGGATCGTCGCCGGTCGCCTGAGCGACGAGCTACTCGACGCCGCAGAGCGTCTCGAGTGGGTGCAGGCGCTCAGCGCGGGCGTCGACCACTACGATCTGGAGACGCTGGAAGAGCGCGGGATCACGCTCACGAACGCCTCGGGCGTCCACGCACAACCGATCGCCGAGCAGGTACTCTGTTACACGCTCATGTTCGAACGGGGGCTGCACGAGAGCGTCCGCCAGCAGGCGAGCGGCGTCTGGGAGCGCGTCGAGGGTGGGGAGATCCGGGGGAAGACGATGGGGATCGTGGGCGTCGGCGCGATCGGTGCCCGGACGGCCGAACTCGCGTCGGCGCTCGGTATGGAGGTGATCGGGACGAAACGCGACGTCGAGAGCGCGCCGGACGTCCTCTCCGAGTGCTACCCGGCCGAGGAGTACCACGAGCTCTGCCGACGGTCGGACTACCTCGTGCTCGCCTGTCCGCTGACCGACGAGACCGAGGGGCTGCTGGGCTACGAGGAGCTACGGATGATGCCGAGTGGCGCGGTCGTGATCAACATCGCCCGCGGCGACGTCGCGGACGAGGCGGCGCTGACGCGTGCGCTCCAGTCGAAGTGGATCCGTGGGGCGGCGCTCGACGTCTTCGAGACCGAACCGCTCCCCTCCGACTCGCCGCTCTGGGAGCTCTCGAACGTGGTGATCACGCCCCACATGGCGGGGTCGACCCCGGAGAAGTTCGGCCGCTGGCGCGAGATCGTCGTCGAGAACTACCGGGCGCTCTCGGCCGGGTCGGTCGACGGGATGGTGAACCGGGTCGTCTGAGCGGGGACGATCCGGAACGGTTTTCGCAATTCTTGCCGTCCCCGGTACATGGTGTTCGACGCGATCGGTGAGCGGGGCCACGAACAGGTCTCCTACTTCACCGACGACGAGACGGGGCTGCGAGCGATCGCCGCGATCCACGACACGACGCTCGGGCCGTCGCTGGGCGGGACACGGCTCTACGACTACGAGACGGAAGAAGAGGCCCTACACGACGTGCTCAGGCTCTCTCACGCGATGACCTACAAGGCCGCGGCGACGGAACTCCCGCTCGGCGGCGGGAAGGCGGTGGTCCTCGGCGGCCCCGAGGTCGCCTCTCCCGCGCTCTTCCAGGCGTACGGCCGGGCGGTCGACCGTCTCGGCGGACGCTACGTCACCTCCGTCGACGTGAACACGGGCGCGGCCGAGATGGACGCCATCGCCGAGGAGACCGAGCACGTCGTCGGGACGAGCTCTGGGTTGGAGAACCCGTCGGCGATCACCGCCCACGGCGTCTTTCGCGGGATCGAGGCCTGTGCCGAACACGTCTACGGCTCGGCCTCGCTAGACGGCCGCCGGGTGCTCGTCCAGGGGACCGGCAAGGTCGGGACGGCGCTCGCGAAACAGCTCCTCGAGGCCGGTGCCGAGGTCACGGTGAGCGACGTCGACGCGGACCGGGTCGAACGGCTCGTCGAGACGCAGGGGGTGGGCTCGGTCGCCCCGGAGGCGGTCGTCGACGAGGAGTGTGACGTCTTCGCGCCGTGTGCGATCGGCGGCGTCGTGAACGACGAGAGCCTCCCGCGGCTCTCCTGTGATATCGTCGCCGGCGCGGCGAACAACGTGCTCGCGGAGCGCCGCCACGCCGCGGCGCTCGCCGACCGGGGGATCCTCTACGCTCCGGACTACGTGATCAACGCGGGCGGGCTGATCACCGTCTACGAGGAGTACGCCGGCGGGACCCGCGAGGCGGCGCTCGAGAAGGCGGATCGGATCGGCGACCGGCTCTCCGCGCTGATCGAGCGGGCAGAGGACGAGGGGGCGACGGTGCTCGACGCGGCCGACGCCTACGCGGAGGACCGCCTCGCCGAGAAGAGAGAGCGGGCGGCGCCGGTCTGATCGCGGCCGTCGACGAGGGACCTGCCCCGTCGAGGTGTACGACCGCGATCGGTTTCCGACCGTTCGATCGTCGTCTCGCGGTCGGAACGACTCGACCGACACGGGGACAGGGGAGACGACGTTCTCTCCCGAGTGCCCCGGGCCGGGGGTGAGTCGGTGACGGTCGCCGATCGTCGCGGGTGGCCGGGAGAGAAGCGTTATCTCGTCAGCGGTGCTGGATGACCCGATGAGCACTCGTATCGAGTTCACCGTCCCCACGAGGGCCTGTGCGCTCGGCCGGTCGCTCGGCGGGGAGCCTGGTGCCAGGCTCGAACTCGACCGGATCGTCCCGACGGACGACACGATCATGCCGTACTTCTGGGTGACCGGACGCGACCCGGAGGCGTTCGTTACGGCCGCGAGCGACGAGCGCGCGATCGATGCGATCTCGATCGTCGACGCCGTCGAGGACGGGACGCTCTTCGCCGCGCGCTGGAACCACGAGGAGGCCGGCACGCTCTTCGCGATCGCTCGGTCCGGTGGCGTGCTCCTCGACGCCGGAGCGACGAGCGAGCGATGGCGGTTCGAGGTCCGGTTCGACGACCGAGCGGCCGTCGCGGCGTTCCGGTCGTTCTGTGACGAGCGAGGCGTGGCGCTCTCGGTCGAGCGGGTGACGACCGCCTCGTCCCGCGAGGACGACCGGTACGGCCTCACCGCCGAACAGCGGGAGGCGCTCGCGGTCGCCTACCAGCGTGGCTACTTCGCGGAGCCACGCCGCGCGACGCTCGAGGACGTCGCGCGAGAGATCGGGATCTCGCCGCGGGCGCTGGCCGGTCGCCTCAGACGCGGGCAGGCCAAACTGCTCGAACGCACGGATCTGACGGCGCTCCCCGTCTGAATTTATAAACAGCTTCAGTACTGAAGGGATAGATCGAGAACGCTCCGGCGCGTGTCACCCGCTGCGGATTCGAACGGTTGTCAGAGGCACCCCACGGTCGGTATCGTCCGTTCTTACCGCTCGATCCGCTCCCGCGCGGCGGCCACCACGAGCGGGAGCGTGATCGTCGCGTCGGCGTAGACGCTCGCGTTCTCGCCGGCCCTCTCGATCTTCCCCCACGACCGAGCCTCGTCGAGCGTCGCCCCCGAGAGCCCGCCGGTCTGTGGTGGGTCCATCGTGAGCTGGACCGCGTAGTCGTAGGCGGTCGGCGTCACGAGCATCGTCTGGAGGGTGTAGTTCTTCGGGACGCCCCCGCCGACGACGAACGCCCCGGTCCGCTCCGCGTGGTAGGCGAGATCGTTCAGGTGGGTCATGTCGGCGAGCGCGTCGAGCGAGAAGTCGGTCGTCTGCGAGTAGATCCACGCCTGCAGGCCGAGCACCGAGTCCTGGATCGCCGGGCAGTAGATCGGCACGTCGCACTCGTAGGCCGCGGCGGCGACGCCGGGGTCCTCCTCGATACCGTCGCGCTCGTTG
>SKWB01000209.1 GCA_007129135.1 Halococcaceae archaeon
CATTCTACGCCTACTGCGAAGCGGAGGAGGCCGGGGTCTCCCTCGACGCGTCGGGGATCGACGGGGCGATCGATCGGGGGAGGGCGATCAAGCGCGCGGTCGCGGCGGACGTCGAGCTCGACCACCCCGACGAGGATCTCGCGTTCCTCTACGGGGTGATCTTCACCGGGCCAGCGGAGGACGAGAGAGCGAACCTGAGAAACGTCTGCGTCTTCGCCGACGGCGAGGTCGACCGTTCCCCCACGGGAACGGGCGTCAGCGGCCACCTGGCGCTCCGCGCGGACGATCTGGTGGGGAGAGAGCTCGTCGTCGAAAGCGTGGTCGGGTCGAGGTTCAGGGGCCGGATCGCCCGGGAGACGACGGTCGACGGGCGGGAGGCGGTCGTCCCGGTCGTGGAGGGCAGCGCACACACGCTGGGGAGAGCGGAGTTCTGGATCGACCCGGAGGACCCCCTCGGCGAGGGCTTCTTCCTTCGCTGACGACGCGTTCGACTCAGTCGACGGTCGCTTCGACGGTCGGGACTCGGACGGTCTCCAGCACCTCCGAGATCACCGTCGACTTCTCGACGTCGCTCACGGTCGCGTCGGGGGTGAGCACCAGCCGGTGGGCGAGGACCGGCTCGGCGATCCGTTTCACGTCGTCCGGGGTGACGAAATCGCGCCCCGAGAGCACCGCCCGCGCCCTCGCGACCTCGAACAGCCGCTGGGTGCCACGCGGGGAGACCCCGACCTCGACCCGGCGGTCGGTCCGCGTCGCTCGCGCGACGTCGACGACGTACTCCAGCAGGTCCTCTTCCACCCGGACCGTCTCGGGGACGGCCTGGAGCGAGCGGACCTCCTCGGCCGAGAGCACCGCCTCGACGCCCGGACTCCTGGCCTCCCGTGCCGCTCGTCTTCGCAGGAGCTCGACCTCGCCCTCGCGGTCGGGGTAGCCGAGCGAGGTCTTCACGACGAACCGGTCGACCTGGGCCTCGGGCAGCGTGAAGGTGCCCTCCTGTTCGACCGGGTTCTGCGTCGCGATGACGAGGAACGGATCGGGGAGCGCGCGGCTCTCGCCGCCGACGGTGACCTGTCGTTCCTCCATCGCCTCGAGCAGCGCCGCCTGCGTCTTCGGCGGCGCGCGGTTGATCTCGTCGGCGAGGACGACGTTCGCGAAAATCGGCCCCTCGTTGAACTCGAAGCTCCGCTCCTTCTCGTTGAAGACGTGCGTGCCGGTGACGTCCGTCGGGAGGAGATCGGGGGTGAACTGGACCCGCGAGAACGAGAGCCCGAGCGCGCGGGCGATGCTCCGGGCGGTGAGCGTCTTTCCCGTGCCCGGGACGTCCTCCAGGAGGACGTGCCCACGCGAGAGCGTCCCCAGGAGGACGGTCTCGAAGAACTCGCGCTCGGCGATCACCGCCTCGCCGACACGATCGAGCACTTCCGAGGAGACCTGCCTCGCCTGCCTGACGTCCATGCGTACCGTCGTGTCGTTTTCCCCTTAGCCCTGTCGCCAAGCGAAACCACTATTAGCGCGAGCGGGGTAGGACAGGCCGTGCCGAGGTAGCCTAGCCCGGCCAAGGCGGTTGCCTCGAAAGCAACTGTCCGAGAGGACTCGTGAGTTCAAATCTCACCCTCGGCGCTTCTCTACAGACGACGAGAGCCCTCAGTCGACGTCGGCCTCCGAGGGCGTCCCGTGGTCCCGACCACGCCCGGGGTGGGCCTCCGGGAGGTCGACGACGAAGACGGTGCCCGTCGGCTGGTCCCCCTCGATCCGGAGCGTCCCACCGTAGCCCTCGACGAGCATCGCCGCGATGGAGAGTCGGAAGCCGGTTCCAGGGCTCTTCACGCCCCGTGGTCCCTTCCCGAGGAGCTCCTCACGCCGCTCGGGGGGTATTCCCGAGCCGTCGGCCGCGATCCTGACGACCACCCGGCTCTCCTGCGTTCGGACGCCGAGGTGGATCGACGGTGAGGGGCCCGCCGCGTGTTCGACGGCGGTCTCGAGCAGGTTCGAGATCACCTCCCCGACCGTTCGGTCGGCCGAGACGAACCGGTCCGTCCCGATCCCCCCGGTCTCGACGGTCGCCTCCGGACACGAGCACCGGAGCGCCGAGAGCTCCCGTTCGAGCACCTCCGAGAGGTTCACCGGTCTCCGTGGCGTCCCCTCGGCGGTCGATCGCACCAGCCGCCGGATCCGGCTCACCAGCGAGACGATCTCCGCCGACCGGTCCAGGATCGACTGGAGATCCCCCCGGCTCTCCGGGTCGTCGACCCGCTCGCGCGTCACCGTCGCCTTCGCGATGATCAGGTTCATGCCGTTGAGCACGTGGTGGCGCAGGAGCTGGTTCAGGAACTCGAGCTTCTCGCGTTCGGCCTCGACGAGACGCTCCTGCTCGTGTCTGTCCGTTACGTCCCGCAGCGCAGAGAGGTGGTGGCCGTCGTAGACGTCCGTCGTCGCCGCGAAGTCGACGACCCGTCTTCGGCCCTCGGCATCGACCAGCCGGATCACCCCCCGTCTCTCGCCCTCCTCGAGGAACTCGGGCCAGGCCGTTTCGAACGACTCGCCGACGAACTCGCCGATCGACCGTCCGACGAGCGCCTCCCGAGACGTGGCGAAGAGCTCGGCAGCGGCGGGGTTCGCCTCGACGTACCTACCCTCGTCGTCGGCGATGACCAGCGAGTCGAGCGCCCCCTCGAAGACTCGTCGGAAGCGTCGTTCGTTCAGCCTGGCCAGCGCGCGTTGCCGCCTCGTTCGGGCGTCGTAGACCCCGAGAACGAACCCGCCGACACCCCCCACGACCGCCGTGTTCGCCACGACGTACGCTGGCTCGTGGATCGGGTTCCCCTCGGCCCCCTGGTGGACGAGCAGGAAACCCGCAACGAGGGCCAGACCGCCGACGCCCAGCACCGTCCACCGAAGGACGTAGGTGAGGTGGGCAGGGTCGAGATCGCTCCGTCTCAGCCAGACGCCCCCGTAGACGATCGCGAGGGCTGCTGAGAGCGGGAAGACGACGGTTGCCAGGAGTGACGGCCCGGAGTGTGGGTGAGCCGCGAGGTGGACGAGCGGCGGGGCGGCGAAACCCACCCCGACACAGGAGACCCCGGCGGCCACCGCCCGGTTAGAGGCGGCTGGGTCGGAGGTCTCGCTCATCTGGTGTCACGATCTTCCGCAGGGCCGTGTCGATCTCCTCGTCCGTCATCCGATCGAGCGTCTCGTCGAGGTCGTCCTCGATCGCCTCGATCTCCTCACAGAGGGCGGCGTACTCCTCGCTCGCGTCGAGTTCGTACGCGCTCTTGACGCTCTGGAGCGTCGCCCGCTTCGAGGCGAGCGAGAAGTACTCCCTGAGGGTGACGTCGTACTCGGCGATCCGTAAGAGCGTCTCGACCAGGCCGACCAGTCCGTCCGGGTCGACCGGTTTCGTCACGTAGTCGTCGATCCCCAGCCGGAGCAGGTCGAAGTCGGGCTCGACGGCCGTCACCATCGCCACCCGGACGTCGAGGCCCCGTTCCCTGATCGCCCGGACCACCTCGTCGCCGGTGAGATACGGCATCCGTCGGTCGAGGAGGACCACGTCGATCGTCTCGTCGATCGTCTCGAGCGCCTCCGTGCCGCCGGTCGCGACGTGAACGTCGAACGAGCCGTCGA
>SKWB01000220.1 GCA_007129135.1 Halococcaceae archaeon
CACCCAGAGCTCCTCGGGCTTTCGCTCCGGAGGGACGTACGTGAGGTCGTGGACCGGCGGGTTCTGCGAGAACAGCCCGTCCCAGTAGTGGTGGCCGTCGATCTCGACGGCCGGAAAGATCGTCGGCACGGCGGCGGAGGCGAGGATCGCGTCGGCGGTGATCGCCTCGTTCACGAACGTCTCGAACCGGCCGGCGTTGACGTCGACCGCCCCGATGACGAGTCGGGGCGTCCCCCCGTCCATCGCCGCCCGACAGGCCGAGATCCGGAGTTCGCTCTCGATCACCTCGCGCAGACGGCGTTGCCCCCACCGTCCGATCGGGGTGTGATACGGGCTGACCTCCGGGACCGGTGCCCCCATGTTCCGCAGCCCCTCCCAGCGCTGCACCCACTCGTTCGTGAGGCGCTCCGGCGGCGAGGAGGCCGCGATCGCGGCCCAGACCGCGTCGAGACGCTCTGCCGGTCCCTCGGGGCTCTCGGTACAGAGCCCGTCCCAGGCCGCCACCGCCGAGACTGCCCCGCCGGAGGTGCCGCTCATCCCCACCAGCTCGTACTCGTCGTCCATCCCTGGCAACAGCGCCTTCAGCACGCCCGCGGTGAACGCCGTGTGACTGCCCCCGCCCTGACACGCGATCGCCACCCTCGTCGGCTCGCTCATCGGCCGTCCCCCGCTCCCGACCACGTCCGCTCTGCGGGTCCCAGGGACTCCCACGCGCGCTCACTCATACGTGAGCGTGTAGCCGCCGTCGAAGAGCAGGTCGCCCCCGTTCAGGTGCCGGGCGTGTTTCGAGAAGCCGAACACGAAGAGGTTGCCCACGTCCACCGGCTCCATCATCTCCTTCGTCCGCGCCTCGCCGAGCATCACGTCCTCGACGACCTCCCGTTCGCTGATCCCGCGGCTATCGGCGGTGTCGGCGATCTGGTTGGTGACCAGCGGCGTCTTCACGTACGCCGAGGAGATCGAGAAGGCGCGGATATCGCCGTCGCCCTCCGCCGCGATCGACTGCGTGAGTCCGCGTAGCCCGAACTTCGAGACGTTGTACGCCACCTTGTCCCGGGTGACGTAGTGACCGTGGACCGAACACATGTTGCCGACGCAGCCGCCGCCGGCCTCGCGCATGTGCGGGAAGGCGAGCTTCGCGAGGTAGAGCGGCGCGCGCAGCATCACGCGCTGCATGAAGTCGTAGCGCTCCATCGGGAACTCCTCGATCGGGTCGATGTGCTGGAGCCCCGCGATGTTCGCGACGTACCGGAGGTCGCCGAGTCCCGCCGCCTCCTCGACGATCCGTTCGAGGTCCCCGTCCTCGGTCAGGTCGCCGGTGACGGTCTCCACCTCGAGGCCGAACTCCGCCGCGCGTTCTTCCGTCCTCGCGAGCCCCTCCTCGTCGATATCGGTCGCGACGACGGTCAGTCCGTTCGCCGCGAGCGTGAGCGCGGTCGACTTGCCGATCCCGGAGCCCCCACCGGTCACGACCGCGACCGATCCCTCGAAGTCGTCGTCGGTCACGTCGAGCACGTCGTCCGGGTCGAAGGGTCGGGGTTCGATGTCGTCCGTCATCGTCCCCGGGTTCGCTCCCCTGGTGTTTAGTGCTATCCTCCGAGGGAAACCGACAGGCGGCTTTCAGTCCGTCTCCGGGTCGTCGTTCGAGCCGTCAGACTCGTCCGACCCCTCGTCGACCTCCGCGCGGATCGTCGCAAGTTCGTCCTCGATCTCCCGTTCGGTCCGGTCGCGCTCCAGCTCCGCACCCAGGTCGTCCTCGTCGTCGAGCGGGCCCGAGAGGGCACCCGACTCGCGGAGCTCCTCGGTCGCGGCCGCCCGCGCCGACTGCGCTTCGAGCGCCTCCTCCGCCCGGGCGATCCCCTCTGACGACTCGGTCGTCCCCGCCTCCAGGTTCGCGCGCATCCGGTCGGCCTTCAGGATCTCCTTCTCGGTGCCGAAGCGTTCGACGCGTTCGGCGAGGTCGGCCTTCTTCTCCCGGAGTTCGGCCTCCGCGTCTTCGAGCTCCGAGACGCTGCGTTCGACCTCCTCGCGCCGGCGCAGCGCGCGCTCTTTGGCCTCCAGCGCCTCGCGGGCGACGTCCTCCCGGTCGGCCGAGACCGCCTCGCGCGCCTGGTCGTTGCGTCGGTCGACCTCCGCATCGAGCTCCTCGGCCCGGCGTTCGAGCCGTTTCCGCTCGCTCACGAGGTCCACGAGCCCCTCGTCGACCGCGGCGAGTTCGTCGCGCATCTGCTCGTGTGCGTAGTCGAGCTCCTCGTCCGCGTCGCTCGCGGAGTCGACCAGCCCGTCGAGCGTCGATTCGATCAGCGCCGTGGTTCGGTCGAGCACGCCCATGGTGGATCTCTCGTGTCGGTGGTACAATACGCTGTCCCCGTTTGGCGTTCGAATGGAGGCCAGCCGATATCCAAATCCTAAATGGTAGGGTTTCCGGTTTCGATCAGTGAGTATTTACTAGAGCTTTGGTTGTTGCGTCAGAGTGACCGACTCAAGTAACTTTTCTGTTCAGACTACACGTCAATATATACAATATAGGAAATACTAACTCAGGCGACGAAACCGATAGCGATGAACAGCGCAACGAGGGCCAGCCCCATCGCGAAGACCGCGTCGAACTGCCGTGCGCCAGCCTTGTACCCGCTCACCGCTGTAGCCAGTACAACCCCAGCGGTAAGCGCGAGCGGTACCGGTCCAGCAAGAGCCGGACCGAACAGTGCCCACGCCAAGAGGAACCCTGCTACCAGTCCAGTAGATGTGGCCAGTGCCTCTTGTAGGTCGAGTCCTTGTCTAGTTCTCGTCCGTTCATTATCAGTGGACATTCTAATCACTACACCACGGGCACAGCGTTTGCGTCCCCAAATGAGCCAACACCGCGGAGATACATAACGCACACGCCGGAGCACCCAGCACTGACGCACATAAGGCGCATGATCCAAACATCCCAGCGTACGTACTCGCGATCATAGCGACACATGGCCAGTTAATACTTGAACATCCAAGAAAGTTCTCAACTAATTCGGTTTCGACATAAATTTTCCCGTCGTCGTAGACATAAGTCGTTATTTCCCAGTGATCTTTCTCTCCATCTCCTGTGGTATCGATGTGTTCAGAAACGACGCCTTCAGCGACATCACCTACGTCGTTCCAGAGAGCGTATGCTTCTACGCTGGAATCACGGGTTTCGTATGCAATACGGACAGATAGGCTTTCGACATATTCACCATCGATAATACCAGAGACTCGTTCGGCAGCAATCTCATTCCTCGAATTAACCAGATCGTTCTGTTGTACCGCGTTCACCACCTCTCTCAGACGGCCATCTCGCATCGCTTTTGAGATGGCCCTCCCTCGCTCAGAGCCTCTGAGAGTTTCGACCTCTAAATCCTCGACTTCGAGTTCCTCGTCGTTTTTTGCGGTGACTGGGGAGGCTGCCCCACCGGCGACGAGAGCGGTGAGTCCGCCAATAGTCGCCATGATGAACGACCGTCGCGAATCGGAGGGTTCTATTGATGGACCAGAATCCTCCAATGAAGTCTCGCTATTTCGTCGGTCGTACGCTGCGATTGCAGTCAAAGCCCTCAATATGGTATGAGAAATCAAACTGGATTGACAACTCCCTTCC
>SKWB01000080.1 GCA_007129135.1 Halococcaceae archaeon
CCGGGTGGGTCTCGTGGATCGTCTCCGCGTACCTCGCGGCGTCCTGCCTGCTCGGGTCCGGCATCTCCGGCCAGACGAGGTCCACGCCCGCGTCGGCGTAGATCCGACCCCGTTCGAGGTGCTCCTCCCAGTCGCCGTTGGCGGAGCCGTAGGCGTCGGTACGGGCGATGATCACGGTGTCCTCGGACTGGCGGGCGTCGATCGCCGCCTCGAACCGGGCCTCCGCCTGCTCGCGGGAGACGATCTGCTTGCCGGCGATGTGCCCGCATCGCTTCGGCGTCGTCTGATCCTCGATGTGGACGGCGGCGACGCCGGCCTTCTCGTACTCCCGCACCGCTCGTCGGACGTTGTGGATGCCCCCGTAGCCCGTATCGCAGTCGGCGATCACGGGGAGCGTCGAGGCGTCGACGATCCGCGAGGCGTTCTCGACCATCTCGGTCATCGTCACCATCTCCAGGTCGGGGAAGCCGAACTGGCCCAGGACGGTGGAGTAGCCGCTCATGTAGACGGCGTCGTGGCCGGTCATGTCCGCCAGCCGGGCGTCGAGCGCGTGGTAGATCCCCGGAGCGAAGACGAACGTCTGCTCGTCGAGCCTCTCGCGGAACCGCCGTCCCGCCGGGTTCTCTAGCTCTCTCGTCGTCGTGTCCGTGTCGGGTCCGATCATCTCAGGTGGTCTCCTCGCCGATCCGGTGGCTCCAGACCAGCTCCTCTATGTCCTCTCTGCGCGTTCTCCGGTCCCGTCGCGTCGTCTCGGCGCTCAGCCGCGGAACGGCCGGAACGCCCGTGTTCTCGGTGTCGGTGTACATGTCTCGTTCGGTGGGTATCGGTCGCCGCGCTGTGCTCCGTCCGCCGACCGCCGTGATACGGGTACCATCTTCCACACCCCAGAGGACCGGGAACCGGACCATAAACATAACGATTAATCATTTTATATGCTACGGTAGCCACCCAACGTCTATAATGACTATTAGTGATAGTCTATGCCACGCACGCCCGGACCGCGCCGCCGTCGTAGGCGACCGACCGGTCGGCACAGTAGGTGCCCTCGTCGACCGTCGTCGCGTAGACGTCCGCGCCGACCTCGTCGTAGAGCGCCGGGCGTTCGGACGTGTTCTCGCGGTAGAGGATCACCTGTTGGTCGGCGTTCTCCGGGGCGGCGATCCGGGAGGGGGCGGTCTCGGTCCGGTCGAAGACCTCCGCGTAGAGGAAGTCGGTCCCCAGTGGCGTCGTCGTCCGCTCGCCGAGCGTCTCGACCGCCGCGAGCTCCGACTCCGAGAAGGCGAAGACGACACGGTCCTCGTGGGTGGGGTCCTCGACCGTTCCGGGCGTCGAGAGCACCATCGCTCCGGGGAGGACGAGACAGAGCACGACGAGCAGGACGGCGCCACCGGTCGCGGGAAGCCGGGGGCGGAGCCAGGCGAGACCGGCGGCCGCGAGGACCGAGAGCGGTAAGAAGAGGAACGCGACCCACCGACTCGGCAGGAAGTTCTCCAGCCCGAGCGCGGGGGTGACGACCGCGACCGCCCCGAGGGCGAGCGTCGCGAGGAGGACCGAGAGGTGGGCGTGTGCCCGCCGTTCGAGCGCGAGGAACGCCCCGACGGTCCCGAGCAGCGAGAGCGCGAGCAGACCGATCGCCTCGGTGTAGTAGGTCCAGTCTCCGGGTGGTCGGAGCCCGTACTCCGCCTCCGGCGCGCGGAGTTCGATCGCCGGCGTGAGCCAGCCGGCCTGGGTCCCGAGGGTCTCGCGGAGGAAGAGGAGGCTCCGGTCGAGAAACGAGTACTCGGTCCCGGTAAAGGGCGTCACGGTCCAGATAGCGAGCAGGAGGACGACGAACGGGACGAACAGCGGGAGGACGTTCACCGGCCGGGGTCGACCCCGGGCTACGAGTCGGGGCAGCGCCAGCGCGAACTGTGCGAGGACGGCCGCCCCGACGACCGTCGCGGCGATGGCGGAGGAGACCTGGTGGGTGAAGATCAGTCCGCCGAACAGCGTCGCGAACAGCGTTAGCTCCTCGATCCGGTAGCCGACCTGCACGATCCGGAGCAGCGAGACGAACAGCGCGGCCACGAGGAGGAGGCCCACGCTCGTCGGCACCGGGTAGATCCCCCAGAGGACCGCGGGTCCCGAGAAGGTGAACGCGCCCGCGGCGAAGGCGGCCCACCGGGCGGAGAGCAGCGTTCGCCCGAGGAGGTAGGCCAGCAGCGTCGTCGCCACCGGCACGACGAGCCCCACCGAGAGGACCGTCGCGAGCCGAACCGGGATGTCGCCGGCGAGCGCCGTCGCGACGATCAGGAGGTGGTAGAGCGGCGCGAAGTAGTACTTGTTCCCCTCGAGGGGCTCCAGTGACTCCGCCGCGAGGATCCCCTCTACGTGTGTCGGCATGTGCGACCAGGTGTCGAGACCGACGTACCCGGGGGTCGTCAGGAGGACCGTGAGACGGATCGCGAGCGCGAGCGCGATCACCTGCGAGAGCACCACCGTTGCGGAGAGCCGGCGTTCGCGGACGAAGGCGATCTGGGCGAACACCAGCGATCCGAGCAGCACGCTCGCGAGGTGAAATCCCGCACCGCGACCGCCCGCGAGGACGCCGACGGCGAGGAGGGCGGCCGACCCGAGCAGGACGAGGCTCGGCAGCGCCATCGAGACGGGGCGAGGGAGCCTGGGTCCCGGGTTCCCCGCTCCGGGTTCGCGTTCGGCCAGCATCAGGTACGCGAGCGCACCGAGTGCGACGACGGGAGGGAGCGTCCGTACGTAGACCGAGGCACCGGGCCGTCCGAGAACCGCGAGGCTCGCTGCGAGACAGCAGAGGACGACCGCGGCGGGGAGGGCGGCCGATCGAAGCGAGCGGGCCATTCGTCTCCCCTTCGTCCCCTGGGGATATGGGTGCGGCGGGTCCTACCGGTCGAGCAGTTCGTCGGCGAGCAGCGGGACGAACGTGCCGATGTCGGTCACCAGTCCGGCGGCCTGTGCGCTCCCACGGTCGACGAGCTGGGTGACCGTCGCCGGGTTGATGTCCACACAGACGACCCGCGTGGTCGAGGGGAGGCAGTTGCCGACCGCGACGGAGTGCAAGAGCGTCGCGAGCATGAGCACCAGATCGGCGTCGCGGACCTGCTCTCTGATCGCGTTCTGCGCCTCGACCGCGTCGGTGATCGTGTCGGGCAAGGGTCCGTCGTCGCGGATCGAGCCCGCGAGCACGTACGGCACCTCGTTTCGCACACACTCGTACATCACGCCGCTCTCGATCAGCCCCGACTCGACGGCCGGTTCGATCCCGCCCGCCCGGATCACCTCGCTGATCGTGTAGATGTGGTGGGTGTGGCCCCCGCGTGGGTGGTCGAGGGTCTCCGCGTCGACGCCGAGCGAGGTGCCGAAGCGATCCCGCTCCAGGTCGTGGACCGCGAAGCCGTTGCCCGCGCTGATCGCGTCGACGAACCCCTCCCTCACGAGCGCGGCGAGGTCGTTTCGTGCGCCCGCGTGGACCACTGCCGGACCGGGAACGACGACGATCTTCCCGCCGGCCTCGCGGGTCGCCCTGACCGCCTCCGCGACGTTCCCGATGAGCGATCGCGAGGGTCGCTCGCTCGAGATCCCGCCCTGCATGAAGCCGAACG
>SKWB01000088.1 GCA_007129135.1 Halococcaceae archaeon
GAGGCGTTCTGGCTGCTCGCCGTTCTCGCCGGTCTGACGGTCGCCCTCGGCGTGATAACGCCACGTGTCGAGGACGACGACGGTAACGGGGCCTCGAACTGACCGATCGGAGATGCCCGCTCGTTCGTGGGACGTCGGATCGAACCTCGCTCGGCCGGAGGTGAGCGCATCGGAGCGGACGAGACGGACACGCGTCCGTCCTGCTGGGTTTCGAATGGGTCGACCGACCGCCTCGTACTGGCTGTCCTACCTGGGTTCCGCTCGGATTCGAAACGCGGGGACTGGACTGACCGGTACGGGCCGACAGCGGTCCGTCTCGTAGGGATCACCGTGGTACCTCGATTTCTTCGACCCCGGATCGAACGACACCGGTGGGGTGTACGCTCCAAAGGGACTGTCGGCTCCGACGATCCGTATCAGAGCAGGGAGGTGATCTTAGCGACTCGCTCGGTCTCGGCGAAGATGACGAGGTGATCGCCCTCCTCGATCACGGTGTCGCCGCGCGGGGTGACGTACTCCTCGCCCCGAGTGATCGCGCCGATGACGACGCCGGTCGGTAAGTCGGTGACCGCCTCGTTGATCGGTCGGCCGACGAAGACGTTCTCCGCGTCGATCTGGACCTCGATCGCCTCCGCGCGGTCGTGGTGGATCAGCGATATCTTCTCCATCTGCCCCTCGCTCGTGAACCGCGTGATCTGCTCGGCGGTGACCTCCCGCGGGCTCACCGCGACGTCGATTCCGACCGTCTCGAAGAGGTCGACGTAGGCGGTGTGCTCGACGATCGCGATCGTCCGGTTCGCGCCGAGCCGTTTCGCGAGCAGGCAAATGAGCAGGTTCTGTTCGTCGCTCCCGAGCGCGGCGACGACGACGTCCGCGGTGTCGATGTGCTCGCGCGCGAGGAACCCCACGTCGGTCGCGTCGCTCTGGAGGACGACCGTCTTCGGTAGCTTCTCGGCGAGCCAGCGCGCACGCGAGCGCTCCTGTTCGATCAGCCGGGGCGAGAAGCCACGCTCCTCGAACAGCGTGGCACACTGGAAGCCGATCTCGCTGCCGCCGACGATGACCACGTCCTCGCGCTCGGGGACCTCGCCCGGGACGAGTTCGTCGGCGAACGCGAGGACGTCCGACGGCGTTCCCACGACGACGACGTACGAACCGGCCTCGAGGACCGTCTCGCCGCTCGCGATCTCGACGTCGCCATCCCTGAGCACGCCGACGAACGTCAGCGAGTCGAACCGGTCGGCCTCCTCGACTGTCTGCCCGCAGAGGTCACTGCCCTCGGGGATCGCGAACTCGGCGATCTGGACCGTCCCGCCGGCGAACCAGTCGGCGTCGTGTGCCGACGGGAGGCTCGCGACGTTCACGACCGTATCGGCGGTCAGGAGGTCCGTACAGACCATGTAGTCGACGCCGAAGGCGCCGTTCGCCCGTTCCCAGGTGTCGAGGAACGATGGCCGCTTCACCCGGGCGATGGTGAACGCGTCGCCGACCGCGCTCGCCGTCGCACAGGCGACGATGTTCGTCTCGTCCACGTCGGTACACGCGATCAGCATGTCCGCATCCGTTACGCCAGCACGTTCCAGCGTGTCGAGCGAGGTCCCGTCGCCGGCGATCGAGAGCACGTCGATGCTGTACTGCAGCTCCTCGACCAGCTCCTCGTCGCGGTCGACGACGACCACTTCGTGGGTGCCGGCGAGGTCCTGTGCGATACTGGTGCCGACCTCACCTGCACCGATCACGAGCACTCGCATACGTTCGGTTCGATAACCGCGGGGTTATCCCTTTAGGTACGCGGGTCACCCGGTGTTTTCGGTCTACTGAACTGACCGGTACGTCCCGCGGTCCGTCTCGATCGACAGTTTCGGGCGCTATTCACGTCCACACGGTGCAGTTCAACCTATCACAACGCTTTATTGTGTGCTCGGGCAGGGAGAGTCATGGAAGAGTGGCGCCGTCGGATCGCGCTCGCGCTGGGGGTCGTCTCGTTCGTCATCGTCACCTACGCGACGGTCTACCGGTGGGCGATGGCGACCTTCGAGGGACGCGATATCCAGTTCCTGAAGGCAGTACAGGTCGTCGTCGAGTCGCTGACGACGGCCGGATTCGGCGGACACGCCCCCTGGGAGAGCACCGTGGTGAACCTCCTGGTGATCGCGATGAACCTGAGTGGGGTCTTACTCGTCTTCCTCGGTCTCCCGCTGTTCGCGATCCCGCTGCTCCGGCAGGCGCTCGAGTCGCCGCCGCCGACGCGAAGCGATCTCACGGACCACGTCATCATCTGCTCGTACTCCCAGCAGGACGAGGTCCTCCGAGAGGAGCTCGAGGCCGTCGGCGTCCCCTACCTGTTCGTAAACGGTGACCCGGAGGTCGTCACGGAGCTCGTCGAGGCGGGGAGAAACGCGATCCACGGCGATCCCGAGCAGATCGAAACCCTCCGGGCGTCGAACGCGGCGGAGGCCCGCGCGCTCGTCGCCGACGTCGACGACGAGACCAATCCGGTCGTGATCCTCTCGGCCAGGCGTGTGAACCCCGTGGTGCGGATCGTGAGCGTCGTCCGGGACTACCGCGTGGTCGAGTACCACGAGTTCGCGGGCGCCGACGAGGCGGTGCTCGCCCGCCAGCAGCTCGGCGAGAGCTTCGCGATGCGCGCACGGACCTCGTTCGAGCGCAACCTCCGTGAGACCATCGAGGTCGAGAACGACCTCGAGATCACCGAACTGCTCGTCGAGGAGGGAAGTCCCCTCGCCGGCGAGACGCTCGCCTCCGCGAGCGTGCTCGACGAGCTCCGGATCACGGTCGTCGGGATGTGGATCGGTGGGAAGTTCGTCGTCTCGCCGCCCCCGGAGACGGTGCTCGAGGAGAACACGATCCTGCTGGCGATGGGAGAGCACGATCACGTCGAGCAGGTGACCGCTCGACCGGTACCGACGCACTACCACCCGGAGCGGGTCATCGTCTGTGGATACGGGACCGTAGGCTACTCCGTGACGGAGGCGCTTCGGGAGGAAGGAATCGAGGTGACTGTCGTCGACCGGGAGGAGAAAACGGGCGTCGACGTCGTCGGGGACGTCACTGACCCCGAGACTCTCGAACGGGCGCGCGTCACCGACGCCGAGACGGTGATCCTCGCCCTCGACGAGGACGCACCCACGATCTACGGGACGCTCGTCCTGAAACAGCTCGATCCCGACGTCGAGATCATCGCGCGTGCCGACGACTCGGACAGCGTCTGGAAGCTCTACAACGCCGGTGCGGACTACGTCCTCTCGCTGCCGACGCTCACCGGCGAGATCCTCGCCTCGATGCTCGTCGACGAGGTCGATATCGTCACCCCGCAGATGGAGTTCGAGTTCGTCCGGTCGGAGGCACCCGGTCTCGTCGGTCGGACCCTCGTGGAGGCCGACGTCCGCTCGGAGACGGGCTGTACCGTGATCGCCGTCGAGCGCGAGGGCCGGCTGGTGACCGACCTCGGCCCCGACTTTCACATCGGAGAGGACGACGTACTGATCGTCGCGGGTCGTCACGAGCCGATCGAGAGGTTCGAACGGTTCGTCGAGTGATCCCCTGCTCACTCGAAGAGGTAGCCCTCGAACGCC
>SKWB01000143.1 GCA_007129135.1 Halococcaceae archaeon
TCGAGATGGCAGAGGCCTTCTCCGCACACGATCTGGAGGTCCACCTCTTCCAGCGTCGCGACCGCCTGCTCCCGGGATTCGACGGACCGGTCGCCCGTGTGGTCGAAGACCATCTCGCCGAGCAGGGTGTTTCGGTCCACCTGGGCGCGGACGTCGAACGGATCGACGAGGCCGACGAGGGTTTGCTCGCCGTCGAGACCGGTAGCGAGAGCGTCCCGGTCGACTTCGTGCTGCTCGGGGCGGGCGTCCGTCCCCGGACGCAACTGGCGGAGGAGGCGGGGATCGAGACCGGCGAGACGGGTGCGATCGCGGCCGACGAGTACGGCGAGACGAGTCTCTCGACCGTCTACGCCGCGGGCGACTGTGCGGAGGCGACGGACGTCGTGAGCGAGGAGCCGACCTACGCCCCGCTCGCGCTCACGGCGAACCGTCACGGGCGGGCGATCGGGCGCACCGTCGCGGGCGAGCGAACGCCGGTCGGTCCGGTCGCGGGGACGGCGGTTCTGAAGGCGTTCGACCTGGAGGTGGCGCGGACCGGAATCACGGACCACGAGCGGGCGAGGGAGGCGGGGTTCGACCCCGTCACCGAGACGGTCGAGACGGCATCGCGCTCGGGCTACTACCCCGGTGGATCGACGATCACGCTCTCGCTCACGGCCGATCGCGGTAGCGAACGGGTGCTCGGGGCGAGCATGGTCGGCGAGGAAGGGGTCGCCCACCGGATCAACACCGTCGTAACGGCGCTCTTCTCGGGGATGGATCTCGCGGAACTCGAACGCCTCGACCTGGCCTACGCTCCGCCGTTCAGCACCGTCTGGGACCCGATCCTCGTGGGTGCGAAGGTGACACGAGGGACAGTCGAGGACAGCCGGCCGTCGTAGGTCTCTCGATCAGTACTCCGTTCCCTTCCGTGCGCGTTGACCCTCGTCGAACGGGTGGCTCTCCTTTCTCACGTTCGTCACGAGGTCGGCGTGATCGACGAGCCACTCGGGACGCTCGTGGCCCCCGGTGAGCACGAGTTCCAGCCGCTCGGGTTTCCCCTCGATCAGTTCGACGACCCGCTCCGGATCGACGAGGTCGCGGTTCGCCGCGTAGAGCAGTTCGTCGACGATCAGCATGTGCATCCCCTCCTCGGGTGGCACGTCGAACGGGATCGGGCTTGAGAGGTCCGCCTCGCGGGCAGACTCGATCAGTTCCTCCAGGCGCTCGAAGCCCGCCTCCGCCTCGCTCTCGTGGTCGACGTCCTCGCTGCCGTCGCGCATCCCGTGCCAGCCGTAGTGACCGGCGTTCTCGTAGCTGAATCCAGGGAGCGCGGCGATGGCGTTGTACTCGCCACGGACGTCCTCGACGCTCGACGCCCCGCCCTTCATGAACTGGAGCATGTGCACGCGGAAGCCGTGGCCCGCCGCACGCATCCCCATCCCCATCGCGGCGGTCGTCTTGCCCTTCCCATCCCCCCAGAACGCCTGGACCCGGCCGAACTCGGTGGGCGCGCTCGGCTCGATCTCGCGTGCCTCGGGGGTCCGACCCCTCCCGGGCGTCCGTTCGAGCATCTCGTCGTCTGCCATACCCCCCGTTCGGTGCGCGCTCACTTCCCCGGTTCGGTCCCGGGTATCGTCTCGACGGTCGCCCGCTCGCGCGTTTCGATCCCGTACGTGGCCTCGGCGACCGACTCCGGGTATCGCTTCTCGGCGTAGCGCGAGCGGAGGCTCGCGAGGAGCGCATCACGCACGCATGCGCGAACCGCGTTCCCCACCTCGGTCGCGCTCCCGACGTACTCCACCGGCTCTCCGGCGGGGTCACAGGCAACGATCACGGCGTCGCTCGTCGTCCCCGAGAAACCCGTCTCGGCGAGCAGCGTCGCGGTCTTCGCCTCGGTTGCCGTAGCGACCAGCCCGGAGAGCGCACCGTCGACGCAGGCGCAGGTCGTCCCCACGAACAGGTTCACCGTCCCGGGTCGTCGCTCCTCGGGGTTCGAGCCGGGAGCGTCCCCCTCCCGATCCGGGCCGAGCGGGAGCGTCGCCGGGTTCGAGAGACCAGCCGTGGCGAGTACGGTCACCGAATCGAGCCGTGCGATCCGCGCGTGGCGCTGGTCGACGCCCGTGAGCAATGCCGGGCCGTCGCCCTCGAATCCCGCCTCGGAGAGCCGATCGGCAAGGTAGGACTCGATATCGACGGTCGGCCACCCCTCCGGAACGGTGACGTTGTAGGCGCGCTCGGCTTCTCGATCCCCGCCGCTCCAGCCGGTCGAGAGCCAGCGCGTACCAGTCCTCCGGAGCCGAGTCACCCCGTCTCGGGTTTCGGCCTCAAACAAGCGAGAGCACCCCGATCAGCCGGTCGTTCTGCTCGGGCGTCCGGACCGCGCACCGGACGTGCGAGTCCAGCCCCCGAAAGCTCCGCGCGTCGCGGATCGCGAGCCCGCCGTCGCGGGCGGTCTCCACCACGTCGTCGACGGACCGGTCCCCGACGTCGAGCAGGAGGAACGGCGCGTCCGAGGGGTGGACGTCGTAGTCCGCCGAAAGCGCCTCCCTCATCCGCTCGCGTTCGCTCGCGACGCGCGCCCTCGTCTCGCGGACGAACCGCTCGCACCGGAGACAGTGTTCGCCCACCGCTGCGGCGGGGGTCGAGAGGTTCCAGGCGAGACGCGCGCGCTCCATCGGGTCGGAGAGGTCGCCGGTCGCGACCGCGAAGCCCGCGCGGAGGCCGGGGAGCCCGAACAGCTTCGTGAGCGAGCGGATCACGACGGCCCCCTCGCGTCCGGCCATCGAGAGTCGGTCGGTGAACCCGAGGAACGCCTCGTCGACGAGCAGCACCGTCCCGGCCGCCCGACACCGTTCGAGGAACCGGGCGAGGTCGTCCGCGTCGGCGGCGCTCCCGGTGGGGTTGTTCGGGGTGCAGACGATCGCCATCGCGTAGCCCTCGGGGTCGGTCTCGAGGAGGTCACCGACCGGGACGAACGCCGGCTCCGCACCCTGTAACTCGACCTCGCGGGCGTACTCGCCGAAGCTCGGATACGGGACGAGCACCCGATCGCCCCGGTCGACGTGGACCGAGAGCGCGAGCCGGATGGCGTCGAGCCCGCCCGCGGTGGGGATCACCGAGGTCGGATCGCAGCCGACGTACTCGCCCGCGGCGATCCGGAACTCGGTGTAGTCGTCGGCGTGATAGCGTTTCGCGACGGCGAGCGACCCGTCGTAGACGGCGGTGACGCCGGGCGGCGTCTCGGGGTTGACATTCGCGCTGAAGTCGATCAGCCCGGCGTCGACCCCTCCCCCGTGGGGAACCCGCTCGACGCGCCGTGCCGCGTCGGGATCCATACTCCCCTCTCACAGGGCTCGGTAAGAACCGTTGCGCTCACCGCTCGACCAGCCGCTCCGCTATCTGGAGGTCCGCCGGTCGGTTGACGTTCACCGCCAGCCGGTCGTCGTCGACCACGAGCGACCGGTCCTCGCCGTCCCCGACGACGTTCAGACCCGTAGCGACGACCTCGCGGCCGTCGAGTTCGAACGTGGAGTCGACGCTCGTTCCCAGTACCCGTTTTCGCTCCACAGGAACGTAGACCGCGAGCGA
>SKWB01000362.1 GCA_007129135.1 Halococcaceae archaeon
GCCTCGCTCGCGTCGGGGAGACCGGCGGCGGGGTTCGTCGCGACCGCCCAGCACGCCTCGACCTCGCCGTCGGCCATCGCCCGGGCGATCCCGACCGGTCCGGGACCCGGATCGTCCGGCAGCCGGTCCTCTGGGACGCCCCACGCCTCGGCGACCTCTTCCCTGCTCTCCGGGTCGTCGAACGGTCGGTGGCCCGGCCAAGTCCCTTTCGAGGAGCAGACGCGCGTCCCCATCGAGTTCGCCTGCCCGGTGAGCGAGAACGGACCGCTTCCCGGTTTCAGGTTCCCCGTCGCGAGACAGCAATCGATCAGCGCGCCCGCCGTTTCCGTCCCCCGCGTGCTCTGGTTGACGCCCATCCCCCAGTAGACGAGCGCGTTCTTCCGAAACGCGTCGGCGAGCAGGTCGACCGCGTCCGTGGTGACGCCGGCTACCTCGGCGCACTCCCCGGGTGTCGGGAGGTCCTCACAGAGCGCGTCGAAGCCCTCGGTGTGCGACTCGACGAACTCGCGGTCGATCCCGTCGGTCTCGAGCAGCCGGGCGAGCACGGCGCGGGCGAGCGCGAGGTCGCCGCCGGGAGCCGGTCGGACGTGCGCGTCCGCGTCGTCGACCGTCTCGCTCTCGACCGGGTCGACCACGATCAGCCGCGGATCCGCCGCCGATCCGCCGCTCGCGGCGTCGACGACCCAGCGGAAGAAGACCGGGTGGGCGACCGAGGGGTTCGCCCCCCAGACGACGTGGACGTCGGCGTCGTCGACGTCGTCGTACGTCGGTGGGGGCGCGTCGCTCCCGAAGGCGTCGTAGTAGGCCGTGACGGCGCTCGCCATGCAGAGCGTCGTGTTCGCGTCGTAGTAGCGCGTGCCGATCCCGCCGCGGGCGACCTTCCCGAGCAGGTAGGCCGCCTCGTTGGTCTGCTGGCCGCTCCCCAGCACGGCGACGGAGTTCGGGTTCTCGTTCGCGGCCTCCCCGAGCCCCTCGACGGCGGCGGCGAGCGCGACGTCCCAGGTGGTCCGGACCAGTTCGCCCCCGCGGCGGACGAGCGGGCGCGTGAGCCACGTCCCTCCGGGATCGGCCGTCTCGCGCACGCCACGCCGGCAGGCGAGCCCCCGGTTGACCGGGTGGTTCGCGTCCCCCCGGACGACATCGAGGCCGTAGCCGATATCCACGCCGCGCTGGAGGTGGCCGCAGCCGACCGCACACCGCATGCAGGTGGTCGGGACCCACTCGCTCATCGGCCCACCCTCGGAGTGTGAAGTGGACGTTCGTCCACTCGAAAAACGGAACTACAGTTCACCACAGTATTTCACCGCTAGAGGTTCACCGATGGTCCGTGTAAAAGGGTGTTCCTTACACGATCGGGTAGTGGGTAATGAGGGGAAAGGGGTATTATGTCCTATGATTCGGCCGCCGAACGCGAGCGCACTGCGGAGGGACGGCCACCCGACCGCCTCCGGGACGGTATCGGCCGGTCGTCCGGAGCCGACAGTACTTCTCCCTCGACCACCACGAACCGGTATGGAGGTGAACTGCGCGGGCTGTGCGGGCTGCTGTCTCGACTGGCGTTCGCTCTCGGACCACCCCTCCGACCACGAGCGCCGCGGGCCGAGAGAGCCCCTCGACGGGGCGTACAACCTCGTCCCGCTCACGCGCGGGGACGCCCGGGCGTTCGTCAACGCGGGCCTCGCGGACGCGATGACCCCCCGGCTCTGGCTCGCCGAACCCGACGACCCGGCAGTGGAGGTGGACGGGACCCGCCTCGCCGCCATCGCCGGCAAGCCCGCGTTCTTCCTGGGGCTACGAAAACCGCCGAAACCGGTCGCCCCGTTCGGGACCGACCCGCACTGGCTACCCGCGTGTGCCTTCCTCGATCCGGCGACGCTCCAGTGTCGGATCCACGGGACCGAGATCTACCCGGAGGAGTGTGCGGAGTACCCCGGACACAACCTCGAGTTGGCGGTCGAGACCGAGTGCGAACGGGTCGAGCACGCCTTCGGCGGGGATCGGCTGCTCGACCGGTCGATCCCGGAGGGGCTCTCCGGCCTGCTGCTCGGACCGGGCGCGATCGGCTCGAAGGTGTTCGTCCACCCCTCTCCCGAGGACCTCGACGGGGTGGTCGAACGGAGTCGGGACGGGAGGCTCACCGGCGAGGACCGGGCCTCGTTCGTCGCGGCCGCGCTCGCGAGTGCGCCCGGAACGACCGAACACAACGAGTCCGTCTACGACGCCGCGTTCGAGCGGGCCGTCGCGTGTCGGTCGTGGGTGAGCGAGGCGGCGGCGGAGTGGGAAGCGCGCTCGGAGGGTGTGGGCTCACCCGCGAGCGATTCGCAGGCCGCACTCGCCGACCGGGTCGAAGCGGAGCGAGGCGCACCGTCCACCCCCGGGTGGGAGTCGGTCGACGACTGATCGGGCGGATCGCACGCGGAGCCCGATCGGTGGGTCGGTGTGGCCACACGGACGTGGTCGAAACGAAGGACCGGAGACGGGAGTCAGAGGCGACGCCCCCGTTCCGGACGGTGCTCATCCACACCGTATCCCCCGTCGTCGTGCTCGGATCAAGAACGTTGCGATCTATGATTACATATGCGAGCCGGTGGCTCACCACCCGTTCGGACCCCGTCGGTGCACCGCATCGAACCCCGTGACTCGGGCGGCCACGCCGTAGCCCGCGAGGCGTCTCCCGTAGCGGACACGCCTGGACGAGGCACGGCCAACGACTAAGCACGCGCCGTCCCTAGGGAGGCTATGCGCGTGCTGGTCACGGGAGCGACGGGGTTCGTCGGGAGTCGGCTGGTCGAGGCGCTGCTCGACGCGGGTCACGAGGTCCGGGCGCTGACGCGGAGTCCCGCCGACTACGACGGTCCCGAGGCGGTCGAGGTGGTCGGTGGCGACGTCCTCGACCGCGACTCGCTCGGACCGGCGCTGAGGGGAATCGACGCGGCGTACTACCTCGTCCACTCGATGCAGTCCGGCGCGGACTTCAAGGAGGACGACCGGAACGCGGCGCGCAACTTCCGGGCGGCCGCGAGCGAGGCGGACGTGGAGCGGGTGATCTACCTCGGCGGCCTCGGCGACGAGGACGACGACCTCTCCGGGCACCTCCGGTCGCGCCGGGAGGTCGAGTACGTCCTCGCGGAGGGGACGTACGACCTGACGACGCTCCGGGCGGCGATCATCATCGGGTCGGGCGGGGCGAGTTTCGAGATCATCCGCCAGCTCGCGGTCAGGCTGCCGGTGATGATCACCCCGAAGTGGGTCCGGACCGACTGCCAGCCGATCGCGATCGACGACGTGGTCGCCTACCTCGTCGGCGTGTTAGAGGTGCCGGAGACGGCGGGCGAGACCTACGACATCGGCGGACCGGACGTGCTCACCTACCAGGCGATCATGCAACGGACCGCCGAACTGCTCGGCCACGAGGCGTTCATCGTCCCGGTGCCGGTGCTCTCGCCGAAGCTCTCCGCGTACTGGCTCGACCTCGTCACCGACGTCTCGCACGACGTCGCCCACCCGCTCGTGCTGGGGATGAAGAACC
>SKWB01000343.1 GCA_007129135.1 Halococcaceae archaeon
CCTCGCGAGCACCCCGGAGGTGGCGGTAGAAGTCCTCACGGTCGCCGAGCGGGACGCCCGCCTCCTCCATCCCCGCCTGTCGCGAGATGAGCGCCTCGCTCACCGCGAGCGAGGGCAGCCCGGAGGAGTGGCTGAGGAGGTCGTGAACCGTCGCGTCGGGCAGTCCCTCGCGGTCGAGGTACGTCCCGATCGACTCGTCGAGCGAGAGCTCGCCTCGCTCGACCAGCTGGAGTGCAGAGAGCGCGGTGAACGACTTCGTCACCGAGCCGACGCCGTAGAGCGTGTCGGGGGTCGCGGGGGCGTTCCGGGCCAGGTCACGCGATCCGTAGCCGTTCTCGTACCCGACCTCCTCGCCCGTGAGCACCGCGACGCTCGCGCCGGGGACGCCCTCGTCGATCATCCACCGGTCGATCACGCGGTCGATCTCGGCCGTTCGGCCGGGAGAGAGCGACATGCAGGGGTCGACTCCGGTGGCGAGAAAGAAGCTATGGGAGGCGGCCGCGATGGCCGCTTCGGACCCGTCGGTTCACTCCACCAGCGTGAGGTTCCACTCCTCGTCGCTCACTCGGATCCGTTCGAGGACGCCGGAGTCGCCGCGGACCTGCACCTCGAAGGCACCGCCGTCGCGGACGACCTGGAGGTCGAGACGGGTCGCGTCGGTCTCGAACCGGGCCGTCCGCTCGGTCGGCCGTTCTCCGCCCTCCGTCGTCAGGCCGTGGTCGTCGTAGTCGATCCAGGTCGAGCGTTCGATCGTCCCGTCCTCGTCGGTGAGGTCGACGCTGATCCCCTCCTCGCTCTCCGCCTCGCGTGCCGAGAGCGTGTACGCCTCGAAGCTCATCGGTCACCCGCCGCCAGAGGGACGAAGGCGCACCCGGTGCTCGTCGTTCCCCATCCCGCACCCGCGTGAGCGGGCGCGAACTCCTCTGGCTTTCCCGGCTCGAACCACTCGATCGTCCCGCGATCGGCCGTCGTGTATCCGCCGTTTCCGAGCCGCTCAGTCGTGTCGGCCATGCGCCGTGTTCGGCAGTCGGGCCGGTAGGCGCTCGCCCCGCGCGTGCAGGGACCCAGACGCTACCGCGGGACGACGACCGGTTCCGGCTCCGTCGAGAGCGGGAGCGAAACGGTCTCCTCCGCGGAGTCGATCCCGAAGACCGTGCGGTAGAAGGCGAGTTCCGTCGAGAGCGCCCGTTCGATCGACGCCGATCGGCGAAAGCCGTGGCGCTCGCCCTCGAAGAGCACGACGGCGTGGTCGGTCCCGGCCTCGGAGAGCGCCCGCGCCATCGCCTCGGTCTGTCCCTGCGGGACGACCGGGTCGTCGGTGCCCTGGAGCAGGAGCGTCGGTGCGTCGATGCCGTGTGCGGCGTTCACGGGCGAGCGCTCGTCGTAGAGCTCCCCGGCCTCCGGGAGCGGCCCGACGAGCCCGTCGAGGTACCGGGACTCGAACTTGTGCGTCGCCGCCGCGAGCGACCGGAGGTCGGCGACGCCGTAGTAGCTCGTCCCCGCCGCGAACGCGTCGTGGAAGGCGAGCGCACAGAGGACCGCGTAGCCGCCGGCGCTCCCCCCGCGGATCGCCAGCCTGTCGGGGTCGACCCGCCCCGCCTCCGCGAGGTAGCGGGCAACGGTCACGCAGTCGTTCGTGTCGACGACGCCCCACTCCCCCGAGAGCGCTTCGCGGTACCGCCGGCCGTAGCCCGTCGACCCACGGTAGTTGACGTCCGCGACCGCGACCCCTCGACTCGTGAAGAAGGCGACCTCGAGGTCCAGTTGGGCGGGCGACTCACTCGTCGGCCCGCCGTGGACCGTCGTCACGAGCGGCGGGCGTTCGCCCTCTTCCCCCTCGAACTCCGGGTTCGTCGGCGGGTAGAGGTGGGCGTACACTGTCGTCCCGTCGGAGTCGACGGCGATCGGTTCGTGGTCGGGCACGTAGCCCTCCCACTCGAACTCGAACGACCGGGCGACGGTTTCGAACCCCCCGTCGGGTACCCAGCGGACGACCGAGGGTGGGCGATCGGTCGCGCCCGCGACGAACCAGAGCGCGCCGTCGGATTCGTTGAGGACCGCCGGTCGGTAGGCGGTGAACGGGAGGTCGGGGAACGACAGGTCACCTCCCGATTCGAGCAGCGCGAGGCGGGCGATCCCGTCGTCGTGGACGACCGTCGCGATCCGACCGTCGGGGAGGAACGCGTACGTCGAGAGCCCGAAGACCCACGCCGGGACGCCGAACTCGGCCTCGCGCTCGCAGAGCGCAATCGGCTCGTCCCCCACCCGGTAGAGGGTCCACCAGCCGGTCCGATCCGAGACGGCGTGAAGCGTGCCATCGGGGCTCCACCGCGGGCAGACGACCGACTCGCCGCCCGCGGCACCGAGGACCGCCTCCGGTGCCGAGAGCGTCCCCGCCGGATCGATCGTCGCCCGATGGAGCGTCGTCTCGTCCCAGGGCATCGCGGGGTGGTCCCAGGCGAGCCACGCGAGGTGCGCCCCGCACGGACTCACCCGTGGCGAGGAGACGAAGTCGGTCCCCGAGAACACCACCTCGGGATCCGCCGAGCCGTCGGTCGGAGCTCGGACGAGCGCGTTCGTCGGCTCGCCGGCCTCGTGGTGGCGCTCGCGGACGCAGTAGAGGGCGGAGCCGTCGGGGGTGACCGTCGCGTCGGCGTACCGATCCGCGCGCTCGCGCTCCGGTTCGGGTGTGATCGGCACCGGGTCCTCGCCCACCGGCTGGCGGTAGAGCCGCTGGTCGCCGTACGCCGAGAAGTAGAGGACGTCGTCGTGAACCGCGAAGTCACCCCCGCCGTACTCGTGGACGAGCGTCTTCACGTCGACGCCGGGCGGCGAGACCGTCTCCGTCGACCCGCCACGGGATCGGACGACCCGCCCACGGCCGTCCTCGTCCGGCCTGCGTTCGAGCCAGTACGCCCACCCGCCGTCGGTCGTCAGGTGGCCGAGGCGGACGCCGCCGGCCGCACACCGCTCGGCCGAGACCGGAGACGGCCAGGAGCCGTACGGTCGTCTTGACATGCTACGACCTCACGGTCCCCTCACCTAACCGTTCGGATCGAGAGAGGGAGACGGATCAGCCGACGTATCCCAGGAGGTCGTCGCGTTTCGCCTCGTGGAGGTGACTCCGCAACGCCTCGCGCAACGGCTCGATCCGGCCCTTCTTCGCGGTGATCGGCGCGACCGTGTCCTGCCACTGCTGCCACGGCGGGAGCAGTCCGAGGCGATCGCAGAGCGCGTCGAGGCGCTCGTCCCTCTCGCCCACCTTGTCCATCTTGTTCACCGCGACGACCGTGGGGATCCCGAGCTCCCGCAGAAAGGAAAACAGCTCGACGTCGTGGGGGATCTCGCCCCGGTCGGTGTGTCGGTCGATCACGTCGATCACCGCCTTCCCGTCGACGACGAGCACTCCGACGAGGATCGAGTCGGCGTTCTCCTCGACGTAGCGCACGACGCCGGTCTTGATCTCCTCGCGCACCTCCTCGGGGACTCCGCTCATGAAGCCGAAGCCGGGGAGGTCGGA
>SKWB01000323.1 GCA_007129135.1 Halococcaceae archaeon
CTCGTCGAGCAGCAGGAACTCGTCGTCCTGATCTCGGACGCGCTCGTTGACTTCCTTCCAGAACCCGTGCGGGACGCCCCAGGCGACGTCACAGCGGAAGCCGTCGACCAGCGGCGCCCACTCGTCGACCGCCGAGAGGAGGTGCTCACGGACCGCGAGCGAGTCGAAGTTCAGGTTCGGGATCGACTCCCAGTCGAAGTAGCGCTCGGCCTCGCCGCCCTCCCAGACGAACCACTCTCTGTACCTGGGGTGGCCGGCGGCGCTCAGCTGGTAGGCGGGGTGCTCGCGCGAGAGGTGGTTGATCACGAGGTCGAAGAGGACGCGGATGCCGCGGTCGTGGGCCTCGCCGACCAACGACTCGAACTCGGCACGCGAGCCGAGGTCCGCCGCCGTCTCGAAGCGGTCGGTGACGTGGTAGCCGTGGCGCTCCGGGCCCGCGAGCACCGGCGTGAGCCAGAGACAGTCGACCCCGAGCCACTCGAGGTAGGGGAGTCGTCGCTCGACCTCGGCGAACGTTGTCCCCTGGCGTTCGCCCGCGAACGATCGGACGAACACCTCGTAGATCACGGCGTCGGCGAGCCAGCCCGGTGCCGCGGTCGGCCGCTCGACCGCGAGGGAGCCGTCCTCGATCCGGAGGTCGACGCAGTCGGCGACCCCGTAGCGCTCCGCGACCGGCACCGCGTGTATCCGTACCCGGTCCCCGACCGCCTCCCGTGGGATCCGTGCGGCGTGACCGTCCACCTCGATATCCTCGGGGGAGAGCGGGTCGCGGTCATCAGGATAGAACTCGACGCGGACGTCCGCGTCGGAACTCGGGGGACCCGCGGCGTCCGCGACGACCACCACGTCCTCGCCCGCGAGGTGTGCGTCTATCGTGAGGCGGGGACGACCCGGGCCGGGAACCGTGGTGGTCGTCCGAAACTGGCGCGAGAGGTCGTCGTCCGGTGCGAAGCCGTAGGTGTACTCCCCCGGGGGGAGTCGCGTCTCGAGGACGTACGCCTCGTCCTCGCGCTCGGGCCGGTCACGACCGAGGCGGTGGTCGTTGAACGCGCCCGTGACCGAGATCCGTTCCGTTCCCTCGGGGAGTTCGGAGACCGGCGCCGAGAACTCGACGGGACGGCGCTCGTCCGGAAACACCTCGATAGTGAGCCGGTGACAGCCGTCCGGCGCGTCGAGTTCCGCGGCGTAGCTACCCGGAACGTCGGGTGCGAGGTGGACGACCGGGGCCTCGGCGAGCGTCGCCTCGCTTCCCTCGGGCCGCTGTGCGAGGCGCCACTCGTAGCGCCCGTCGGGATCGGGCGCCCGGGGAGCGAGTTCGACCGTCTCGCCGACGGAGGTGAACCGGGGCGGACCGGGGTGGTGCATGGTCCGGATTCACTCCCCCGACGTATCGCTTTTACCCATCCGTGAATGAATCGTTCATCAGCTATTTGGTCGCGCGGGGCGAGCGGCGAGGTAATGACGACACGCGGCGCGCTGAACGCGTTCAAGCGGGATCGAGAGCAGGGGTTGCGGTTTCCCGGCGAGCGCCCCACGGCTGAGGGGCTTCACTCGGGTGGGGGTGAGCGACTCGTCTTCGTGGCTAGAGACGGCTCGCTCCGGGACGACACGTACGCGCTCACGAAGCGGGGCGGGATCGACCGCTCGCGGTTCGGGATCCGGTTCGGGGACGAGATCGAGTGGTTCGACGGGATGGAGACCGTCCGCCAGGAGTACTTCGACGACACCCGGCTCGTGATCACCGACCACGAGGGTGATCGCTGTACGGTCCGCCAGTGTGACCTGACGGTGGACTCGGCGCACGTCACCCACGTCGAGGTCAGAGGCGAGTTCTCCGCCACCCCCTCGCTCTGCTGTTTCGTCGGGTTCACACCGGAGGGCCAGGACGGCCGGGTCGGCAACCTCGAACACGACGGGGTGTTGGAGGTGTTCCACGACCGCGAACACGACTACCTCACCGCCTCGACGGGGCTCTCCCGGGTGCTCACCCAGGAGCCCGACCGGTTCGAGGAGGTGATCGGCGAGGGGGCGATCGAGTTCCCGAGGGAGACCGGCACCGAGACGCGCGAGGACGACCGGCTGACCGGCCTCGCCTACGTCGAGGCGCCGCTCGACGCCGAGGGCGAGGGGATCGGGCATACGACCCTCGTCTCCTACCTCGCCGACCACGAGGAGACCGACCGGCCGGACGCGCTCGCCGAGGTCCGCTCGTACGCCGACCACTATCCGACCGACAGGCAGATGCGGACGACCGCCGAGCGCCGGACGCCGGTTCCGCAGGTCGTCGGCGAGGGTGCACCCGCGGTCGTGGACGACCTCCGGACGCTCTCGCTGCTCGCCGGACCGCTCGGCGGGCGGATCAGGGGGCCGGACACCGACCCGTACTACCGCTTCTCGGGGGGCTACGGCTACGTCTGGTTCCGCGACGACGCGACCGCCGCGCTCGGTGCGCTCGACGCCACGGGGGCGTTCGGCCTCGACCTCTCGGCGTGGCACGAGGAGAGCGCCGCGTTCTACTGCGAGACACAGTGTGCGGACGGCACCTGGCCACAGCGCGTCTGGGCTCACAGCGGACGGCTCGCCCCCGGGTGGGCGCACGGCCAGCTCGAGGAGGCCGGTCGGTTCGAACAGCAGTCCGACGCGACGGCGAGCGTCGTCGCCGTCCTCGCGCGCGTCCTCCGCGAGGCGGCCCCGGAGGACGAGCGTCGGATCGTGGCGACCGTCGAGGCGGGCGTCGATGCGCTCGACCACTCGCTCGCGCAGGACGGGCTCCCACACGCCTGTCAGAACGCGTGGGAGGACGCGAACGGCCGCTTCGCGCACACGGCGGCCACGTTCCTCCTCGCCTACTCGGAACTCGTCCGGGCACCGCTGTCGGCGGCGGTGACCGACCACGCCGCGGACCGGGCCGAGCGGATCTACGACGCGATAGACGACCTCTGGTGCGAGGAGCGTGGCGTCTACGCCGTCCGTCTGCACGACGGCGAGCGCGAGGACCGCCTCGACGCGAGCACGCTCGCGCTGGTCTCGGCCCACCTCGCCTACGACGCGGCCTCGGGTGTCGACGACGAACGGGTCGCCAGACTCGAGAGCCACGTCGGAACGACCCTCGACGGGTTGTTCCGCGAGCCGTCGGGGAGCGAGGTCGCCGGTGTCGTCCGGTACGAGGGCGACGCGTGGCGGCGAGCCGAGCAGGACGGAGAGAAGGTCTCGACGCTCGCGACGGCATTGGCGGCCGAGGCCGCGGCGGGGCTCTCGACGCTCGTCGATTCCGAGGAGTTCGCCGAGCGTGCCCGCGACCTCCTCGCGCTGCTCGACCGGACCGGTCCGCTCTCGGGGTCCGGTGGGGCGCTCCCCGAACAGCTCTTCGACGACGGCTCGCCCGACAGCACGACGCCGTCGCTCCCCTCGCACGGCTACCGGCTCTCCGCGCTCGCCAGGCTTCGGGGGGCGGGGGCGCTCTCGGGCGTCGCGGGAGAGGGAGGGCGGACGGCTCCGGCGGCCCGCCCGACCTGGACGACCGGCGAGACGTTCGGGGTCGGGACGGTCGCCGACCACGGCGAGGACCACCCCTCGCGGGTCTGGTTCACGCTCACCGAGGGCGCGCTCTGCGAGCCGCGGTTCCCGAGGGCCGACCTGATGAACCTCCGGACGCTCGACTTCCTCGTCGTGGACCGGACGGAGGGGTCGACGTACACGGCCCGCACGCACGCAGAGCGCCGGGAATCAGCCGCTTCGACGATCGAACGCGCTACCGAGATGGTCGGGAGCGACGCGCTGGTGTTCGAGCAGGTAGTGGAGGAGACGGGCGGGCCGGAGGACCAGCGCTGGCGGCTCTCCGTCGAGTACGCCGCCGATCCGGAGGGCGACGCGCTCTGCTGTGACCTCTCGTTCGCCGCGAGCGACGGGCGGTCGTACGACCTCTACGCGGTCGCCGACACCGCGCTCTCGAACTGGGGGATGGGCGATTCGGGTACCGTGGTGGAGACGGAGGGGGGCTACGCGCTGACGGCGAGCGAGGTCGAGGAACCGGACGAGCCACACGTGCTCTCGGCATCGGGCGAGCCGTTCCACGTCGCCTGTGCGCTCGCCGCCGACCGGACGTTCGACGCGGCCTACGCCGGGTTCGCGGGCTCCGACAGGATCACGACGCTCTTCGACGAGGGGACCTTCGAGGGGTCGGGTGCCGAGGAGGGCTCGGGTAACGCGCTCCTCGTCGGCCGGGTGGGCGAGGCGGTCGGCTCCGTGACCGACACGCTCGCGCTCGGCTTCGCGGAGGAGCGTGACGAGGACCGAGCCCTCTCCGAGGCACTTGGGACGCTCGACCGGGGCTACCCGACGGTCCGCGAGGGCTACGTCGCCTCGTGGCGGGCCTACCTGGACGGGATGGATCTACCCGGGTCGGTGGCCGGAGACGCCGACCTCGCCGCGCAGTACCGGGCGGCGCTGATGACGCTCCGGGCGGTCGAGGACAAGGTATACCTCGGTGCGAGCCTCGCCAGCCCCTCGGTGCCGTGGGGGGAGGCGGTGCCGGCCGACCGGGCGCGCGACTTCGGCTACAACTTCGTCTGGGCGCGCGACGTCTACCAGGTCTTCACCGCGCTGTTGCTCGCCGGCGACGTCGACGCCGCCCGCGAGGCCCTGGAGTACGTCTACGCCTACCAGCAGCGCGAGAACGGCTTCCTCCCGCAGAACACCTACCTGGACGGGAGGACCCGCTGGGGTGGCGAGCAGATGGACAACATCGCCTTCCCCTCGGTGATGGCTTACCACCTCCGCGAGGCCGGCCTGGGCTTCGAGGACGTCGACTACGACTACGAGCACGTCCGGCGCTCCGCGGAGTACGTCCTGGAGAACGGGCCGTACTCGGGACAGGAGCGATGGGAGGAGGAGGCGGGCTACTCGCCGAGCACGATCGCCGCGGAGGTCACCGGACTGGCCTGTGCCGCGGTGCTGGCGGAGGACGCGGACGAGGAGGACGACGCGCTCGCCTTCCTCGCGACGGCCGACGCGTGGGCCGACGCCGTCGAGTCGCTTACGGTCACGGACGAGGGGACGCCCGACCTCGAACCGCCGTACTACGTCCGGGTGAGCCGGACCGAGGAGCCCGACGAGGGGAGCAGACGGTCGCTGGCCAACGGCGGGCCGACGCTCGACGAACGGGCGATCGTCGACGCGGGCTTCCTCGAACTCGTCCGACTCGGCGTCAGGTCGGCGGACGACCCGTTGATAGAGCGCTCGGTCGCGGTCGTCGACGAGACGATCAGGGTCGAGACGCCCCACGGCCCCGGCTGGTACCGCTACGTCGGCGACGGCTACGGCGAGCGCGGCGAGGAGAGCGACGACGAGGGCGGGCCCTGGGAGGGCGACGGCCGCGGCCGGCTCTGGCCCATCTTCACCGGCGAGCGCGCCGAGTACGAACTGCGTCGCGGCACCGAGGAGGGGCCGCTCGCGCCCGAGCGACTGCTCCGCACGATGCAGGGGTTCGCCAACGGCGGGCGGATGATCCCCGAGCAGGTCTGGGACCGCGAGTACGGTACGGAGTACGGCTGGGCGTTCGGCGAGGGGACCGGGGCGGCGACGCCGCTGGCCTGGAGCATGGCGGGGTTCGTCCGCCTCGCGCACGCGATCGAGGCCGGGGAGCCGGTGGAGACGCCGCGGTTCGTCCGCGAGCGGTACGTCGAGTCGGCGGAGCGAGAGCCACCCGTCCTCGAGGTGACGGTGACGGCGACCGACGGGGCGCTCGCGGTGTCCGGACGGACCGACGGCGACCGACTGCTCGTCCGGATCGCCGGCGAGACCCACGGGGTCGACCCGGAGGAGGATGGGTCGTTCTCGCTCGAGACCGGCGTCGGGACGGACCGGGCGGAGGTGGTCGTGATCGCCGCCAGCGGGGGGACCCTCCCGGAGCTGGCGACGTCGCGGGTCGTCCGGCCGGTCGACCTCGACTAAATCTGTGAAGACCCAGTACATCACACTTATTACCGCCGGCGGGCTCTGTACGGGACATGAACCACCGTACCGCGCTCGCTGACGCGGAGGCGAGCGAGGACGACCCGACGCGCTTTCCCGGCGAACGACGCTCGACGGCGGGGCTGTTCACCGGCCTCGACGGCCGTCTCGTCCACGTCTCACCGACCGGTCGGCTCCGCGAGTACAGCGACGCCCTTCGACCGCAGAGCGGGTTGGTCGTCGGCGAGTTCGGCCTGTCCGACGACGGCGAGGTCACGCCGTTTTCGGCGTTCGAACCCGTCGAACAGCGCTACGTGGGCGAGACGGCGCGCATCGAGACCCGCTACCGGTCCGACGGGACGACCGTCACGCAGACCGATCTCGCGGTCGACGACGCCCACCTGACACACCTCTCCGTGGACGGTACCGAGGCGGGTTCGCTCTGTGGCCTGCTCACGTTCGCACCCGACGGGGAGAGCGGCCGCGTGGGGCAACTCGTCCACGAGGAGTGCGTCGAGGTCTACCACCGGACCGAACGCGACTTCGTCGCCGTCTCGACCGGGATCGAGGAGTGTGGCGGGGTCCGTGCCCCCACGTTCGCGTCCGGGCAGCGTGGACTCGGCACCGAGGCGAGCCTCGAAGCGGGTCGCCACGAGGACGGCCGACTCGGCGACACCGTCCGGCTCGTCGCCCCGTTCGAAGAGGGCGAGGTGACGGTCGTGACGCTGCTCACCGACAGCGAGGAGACGGAGCGGTCGGACGCGCTGGCGACGCTCGCGGGCTACGCCGATCGGTTCGACTCCCACGAACGGATCGTGGAGGCCGCCGAAGCACAGGCCGGAACCGTCCTTCCCGACCCAGAGACGGCTCCCGGGACGGGGCTCTCCGACCTCCGGGTGCTCTCGCTGCTCTCCGCGCCGACCGGCGCCCGGATCGCGGGTCCGGAGTTCGACCACTTCTACGCCCACTCCGGCGGGTACGGCTACACCTGGTTCCGCGACGACGCCGAGATAGCGGGCTTCCTCCTCGACGCGGACCTCGCGTCAGAGCTCGATCTCTCCGCCTGGCACGCGAAGAGCGCCGCGTTCTACCGTGAGACGCAGCGTTCGGACGGCACCTGGCCGCACCGGGTCTGGTCGTTCGACGGCTCGCTCGCCCCGGGGTGGGCGAACGCCCGGATCGAAGGAGGGGAGATCGAGTACCAGGCCGACCAGACCGCGAGCGTCGTCACGTTCCTCGCTCGGTACCTCCGCGAGACCACCCCGACGCCGGAGGAGGCACTGGAGACGGGGGACGTGCTCACCCGCGGGCTCTCCGAACTCGACGGCTCGCTCGCGGAGGACGGGCTCCCAGGCGCCTGTCAGAACGCCTGGGAGAACATGACTGGCCGGTTCTCGCACACTGCGGCGACCTTTCTCACCGCCTACTCGGAACTCGCCCGGGCCCCGCTCTCGGGGGAAGTGACCGATCGCGCCGACGCACGGGCGGAACGGGTCTACGACGCGATAGACGACCTCTGGTGCGAGGAGCGGGGCGTCTACGCGCTCAGGCTCCACGACAGCGAGCGTGAGGACCGCCTCGACGCGAGCACGCTCGCGCTCGTCTCGGCCCATCTCGCCTACGACGCGATCTCCGGGGTCGACGACGAGCGGTTGGATCGCCTCGTCTCGCACCTCGAGACCACGATCGACGGGCTCTCGCGGGAGTCGGAGGCGATCTCCGGCCTCGCCCGGTTCGAGGGCGACGACTGGCGGGTCGGAGAGCAGGAAGGCGAGAAGGTCTGGACCGTCTCGACCGCGTGGGCTGCCCACGCCGCGCTCCGTCTCGCCGACCTCCTCGATAGCCACGGGCGGGACGGCGAGTTGATCCGCGACCGAGGGGTAGGCCTCCTCTCGCTCGTCTCGCCCGGTGGACCGCTCTGCGTCGAGGGCGAGTACCTCCCCGAGCAGTTCTTCGACGACGGCTCACCGGACAGCGCGACGCCGCTGGGCTGGCCCCACGCGATCCGACTGGCCTCGCACGTCCGGCTCGCCAACGACGAGGAGCGAGTCGGGACGACGCCCGTCCCGACCGACTGACTCGTACGGACTGCTGTGGGTCATCACCGGCGCAACCGCGACCCGTCAGCGGCTACACCGGTAGGCAGCCACAGCAGTCCGCATCAGGCGAACGACGGCAGTACGTCGTCGCCGAACGCGTCGATGAACCCCGCCTGATCGGTGGTGACGTCGTGGAGATAGACCCGGTCGACGCCGGCATCGAGATCGCGCTCGATCCACTCGACGTGGTCGTCGAGGTCCGCCGAGATCCGGACGTTCTCCGCGACCTGCTCGCGCGTGACCTGCTCGCCCAGTTCGTCGAACTCCGCGGGGGTTCTGAGCTGCTGGGTGGTCGACCCCGGAACGCAGTTCGTCCGCCACTGCTCGTAGGCACCCTCGAGCGCTCGTCGCTCGTCGGCGTCGTAGGCGTGCTGTGCCTTCAGATAGACCGGCTTCTCCGGTGCCCGCTCGCGGAACGCCTCGATCCGTTCCGCGTCGGCCTCCTGGTCCGGCGTCCCGACCGTGATCATCCCGTCGGCCCACCCCGCGAGCCACTCGGCGGTCTCGACCGAGAGCGCCGCGCCGATCACCGGGGGCGGCGTCTCCGGTCGCGTGTAGAGCGTCGCCCGTTCGACGTCGACCCGACCGTGGTGGGTCACCTCCTCACCCTCGAAGAGCCGGCGCATCACCTCGACGCACTCCTCTAGCCTGGCGTTCCGCTCGGCCTTTACCGGCCAGTCGACGCCCGTGATCCCCTCGTTGAGCAGCTGTCCGCTCCCGACCGCGATCCAGAACCGGTCGGGATAGATCTCCCGGAGGGTCGCCGCGGCCTGCGCGATCACGGCCGGGTGGTACCGGTATCCGGGGGCGTTCACCGTCCCGAAGCTCATCTCCGACCCTCGCATCGCCGCCCCGAGCCAGGCCCAGACGTGACCGGACTCGCCCTGGCGCTCGCTCCAGGGGTGGAAGTGATCCGAGGCGAGGACGTGCTCGAACCCCGCTTCACCGGCACGCCGGACGTGCGTGAGTAGGTCGCTCGGCGCGAACTGCTCGTGGGAGGCGTGGTAGCCGAGGTCGGTCATCGCACGCTCACCCTCGCCCGAACTCGCCGCCGCTCGCGACCCCCGTCTCCTGTCGATCGCATGGCGGTCTCTCGACCGGCGTGCCCATAAGACCGCGGCATGGTCCTGCACCGCGGTCGCTCGTACCGACTGCCGTACCCGTGGACCGCTCTGACTGGTGTCCGCCTCGCGCCCGAGAGGTACGGTCTACAGCGGTCCGTCTCAGGTCGAGTCGACCTCGATCGTCCAGTCGCCGTCGGCCTCCAGGTCGATCCAGACGACCCCGCCGGCGCTGTACGACCGCGAACCGTCGAACTCCCCCTCCTGGTTGATCAGCTGCTCTCTCCGCCCGTCCGCGCCGTACCCGTCGACGACGAACCGCCCCTCACCATCGTGGGTGGCGGCGACACGGACGTTCCCCTCCGTCCAGAGCGGCCCGACGAACGAGGAACCGGCGTCGGAGTCGGAGACCGGGAGGTCGGAGAGGTCGTCCGCGTGGACTCCGGGCTGGTCCAGATCGATCGTCCAGACGCCGTCGGCCTCCACCACGAGTCGGTAGGATCCACCACCGACGACCGCGATCGACTCGCCCGTTCCGTCACCGGGGGCCTGCACGAGCGGGGTTCGCCCCTCGTCCCCGTCGACCTCCGCGGCGAACTCCTCGCCGTCGTGGTCGAACCGGGCGACGAGAAGCCCTTCGTCGAGGTCGACCTCGGAGGTGGTCTCCGAGCCCGAGCCGTCGAGCGAGTGTGACGCCCCCGCCTCGAAGACGGTTCCCTCCGGGCGTTCTCGCGCTTCGTCGTCGGTGTCGCCCCCGGTCGCGAGCGTCCCGTCGATCAGGTCGGAGGGCGTGACGACCTCGAGTCCGCGCTGGTCGATGTGGTCGAGGAGGTGCTCGTAGTCCTCGACCGACATCCCGCCATCGTCCCCCGTGATCTCGGGGATGTGGAGGACGGTCAGCTGTCCGTACTGATCGGCCAGGTTGACGTGTCGACGGACCCCGTCGTGGAGGGCCGGACCCCACATCGTCGGGACGGTGTGGGCCCCGGTCGGGGGCGCGCCGGTCGGGCTGCCGCCGAAGACGAAGCCCGTCTCGTGAGCCTCGCGGAGCACGGAGACCGTCGTCGGATCGATCCGCCGCCACTCCGGCGCGAAGAAGTGACGCGCCCCCTCCGGGAAGCCGCGGTCGATCAGTTCGTCCCTGGCGCTCTCGATGACCCCTCGCTGGTGCTCCTCCGACCGCCCCACGAGGTCGCCCTCGCCGCCCGGAAGCGAACAGACGTCCCAGCCCCGCTCGTCGAGGTCACGAAGTCGGTCCTCGCTCATCCGCCCGCCATCACCGATCCGGGTCGGGTCGACGGCCACCGCCGCGGGCCACTCCCGCTCGGCGAGACGGTCGGCCGCGACCTCCCAGTGCGAGTCGAGTCCGCCGTAGTGGACGAGGATGGCGGCGCCCGTCTCCAGCCCCTCCGTCCGGCGGAGGTCGTCGAGGAGTACCCTCGTGCCGTCGTCCGAACCGACCGCGACCACGTTGAGCCCCGTCACCTCCGAGAGGTCGGGTTCGTCGGCCGGTTTGTGCTCGTAGCCACAGTCGACGCGGAGCCAGTCGTCGTAGCCCTCGGGGAACGTGCGGACGCTCGTCAGTCGCTCGCCGTACCCCGGTGCGAGGAACTCGACTTCGAGCCGCGTCGCGGACGTCGGCTTCACGGCGACCGAGGTGTCCCAGCCCCGGAAGTCGAGCGGTTCGGGGAACCGGATCGCCATCGCGGCGATATCCTCCTCGCTCTCGAGCAGCGCCGCCTGCGAGCCGGCCCGTGCCTCCTCGGGTACGGCTTCGACTGCCCCGGTTATCGCCTCCCACCGATCGATCTCCTCGAACTCCGAGAGGAGCTCTCCCTCGGTTATCGCCGGCCAGAGCGACTCCGTTTCGTCCCCTCCGTCGCCGTCGTTCCCGTCGTCATCGTCGTCGGAACCACCCTCTGGCTCGTCGCTCGTCCCGTCCGGGGTCTCGGTCGACTCCTCCTCGTCCGACTCGAAACAGCCCGCCATCGGGACCGAAACGGCACCGATCGTCGCCAGCAGGAGCCGTCGGGAGGGTCCACCGCTCATAGATAGGGATCGTACCTCCCGTCGACACTTGAGCCTACCGAAGACGACCGAACGCCCGAATCGGGGGACACCGGTCTGAAACCCCCAGAGGGCCCTGGGTAGCGCCTTCGAACCGGTGCCGTCGTCTCCGATCGCTTTCACGTCCCGACCGGTTCACTCGTCCGAGAGCGCTTCGAGCGGCTCCGTTCGGTTCTCGAACGAGGGGGTCGGGCCACCGCCGGGTGCCGCCCACCGAACCGCGTTCTCGATCACTCTCTGCACCTCGGCCTGGCGGTAGATCGGGTAGGTCTCGTGGCCCGGTCGGAAGTAAAAGAGCTTCCCGGCACCGCGGCGGTAGCAACAGCCGGATCGAAACACCTCGCCGCCCTCGAACCACGAGAGGAGGACGAGGTCGTCCGGGGCGGGGATGTCGAAGCGCTCGCCGTACATCTCGGCGTCGGGTACCGTGAACGACTCCGGAAGGCCATCGGCGATCGGGTGACCCGGCTCGACCACCCAGAGCCGCTCGCGCTCGCCGGCCTCCCGCCAGGTGAGCGAGCAACTGGTGCCCAGCAGCCGTTTGAACGGCTTCGAGTAGTGCGCGGAGTGGAGCGCGAGAAACCCCATCCCGTCGAGCACGCGCTCGATCACCCGGTCGACCACGTCGTCTCGCACCTCGTCGTGGGCGGCGTGACCCCACCAGAGCAGCACGTCCGTCTCCGCCAGCCGCTCCTCGGTGAGCCCGTGCTCCGGTTCGTCGAGCGTCGCCGTCTCGACCCCGAATCCCGCCTCCGCCAGGAACTCACGGATCGTCCCGTGGATCCCCTCGGGGTACTGCTCTCTCACCCGCTCCTCCTCGCGTTCGTGGCGGAACTCGTTCCAGACGGTGACGCGCGTCATGGGTGAGCTTCTCCCGTGACGGTGTAGTGGCTGTCGATCGGAAGGGGTTTTTTACGGACCGGACGAGTGTGTGGTATGCGACCGGCGATCAACCTCTACACGCTCAGATCCGTCGAGACGCCGCTGGCCGACCTCCTGCCGTCGATCGCCGACGCGGGCTACGCGGGCGTCGAGTTCGCCGGCCTCCCGGACCCGGGGGCGGTCGCCGCGAGCCTCGAGGAGACCGGCCTCGCCGTCGCCGGCGCGCACGTCCCGATCGAGGCCCTCGAAGCGGCGTTCGAGGGGACTATCGAGAGGTACCGAAGCGTGGGCTGTACCGACCTCGTCGTGCCCTATCTCCCCGAATCCGAGTTCGCTTCGGAGGAGTCGATCGACTGGACCGCCGACCGCCTCGACGGCCTCGCCGAACGGCTCACCGAGGAAGGGGTCGACCTCCACTACCACAACCACGACCACGAGTTCACCGACCTCGGTACCGAAACGGGCTTCGAGGCGTTCTGCGAGCGCAGCGAGTGGGTGGGGATCGAACTCGACCTCGGCTGGGCGGTCGCCGCCGGGGCGGACCCGATCGACCTGCTGGAGCGGTATCGCGAGCGGATCCGGCTGGTCCACGCGAAGGACGTCGACCGCGGATCGAGGGAGCCGGTCGAACTCGGCGATGGCGACCTGGAGGTGGAGAGAGCGCTCGAAGAAGCGAAACGGTGTGGGGTCGAGTGGGCGGTCTACGAGCACGACCACCCGGAGGAGCCGATGGCGTCGATGCGGCACGGCGCGAGCGTCC
>SKWB01000031.1 GCA_007129135.1 Halococcaceae archaeon
ACGACCGACCGAAACGGTCCGGCGAGGGCGGCGTGCTGCCAGCTACAGGCCCACGGTCCGTACCCGAGGTCCGGGATCGAGAGCACCGTCTCTCCCTCGCCCTCGACGGCGTACTCGATTTCGGTACCGTCGTTCATCGCTCGCGGCATGGACGGCCTTCTCGGCCGACCGACTTCACGTTCCCCCATCGGTCGGGCGGTCGCCGTCTCCGGTCAGTCGTCCTCCTCTTCGACCATCTCCCGGAACTCCTCGATGTCGACGTTCTCCTCCAGCTGGTCGAGCGTGCCGACGATCTGCTCTTCTGCCTCGTCCATGTCGCCGTACTCGACGATGTTGCCGGTCTCATCGGCCCACTCCTGGACGTCCTCGTGGTCGACGGCCGTCTCGATCGCCTCGGAGATGACCTGCCTCACGTCCTCCGGGGTCTCCGGGGGTGCGATCGCGACCTGAACGAACTGGTTGATGTAGTCCATCTCCTCGCCGTACTCGGCGATCGACTCCACGTCCGGGAACGCGTCCAGTTCGAGCGTCGTGAGGTTCACCACCATCGAGACGTCGCCGGTGTCGATCGCGTCGACCGCGGAGGTGTTCGTCGCGATCCCGGCGGGGACCTCGTCGGAGATCACCGCCTCGTTCACCATCGCGCCGCCGTCGTAGGGCACGGCGTTCTGCCAGTTCATGTCGTACTCGTCCCGGAGCAGGTAGGCGACGACGTGGCTCGCGCTCCCGACGCCCTGGTAGGCGAAGTTGTCGATCTCGCCCTCGTCGTAGGCGTCACGGAGGTCGTCGAAGTCCTCGATCCCGTGGGCGTCGTTCGCGATGATCGTGTAGCCGAACGTGCCGTGGGTCGCGATCGGCTCGAACTCGGTGACGTCGAACTCGTCGACCTCCTCGATCAGCCAGGCGAACTGCCAGCCGGGGACCGTCACCGTCCCGAAGTGGTGGCCGTCGGACTCCTGTGTGTAGAGGTGCTGTGTGCCGATCTGCTGGGAGGCGCCCTCCCGGTTGTCGATCTCGATCGACTCGCCGAGTTCCTCCTCGACGATCGGGTGGATCGTCCGGACGTACTGGTCGGTGCCGCCGCCTTCCGACCACGGCACCATCCACTCGAGTGACTCCGTCGGGAAGTCGAGGTCCTCCTCGGCAGCGTCGTCCGCGTCGTCGGGATCCTCGACCTCGTCCGCCTCGTCGTCCGGCTCCGCGGCGTCGTCCGCGTCACCGGGGTCGTCGTCCGGCACCTCCTCGTCGTCGTCGAGACAGCCCGCCAGTGCGAACCCGGCTCCCGCCGCCCCGCCGTATCTGATGAAGCTCCGTCGTCTCATGCGTGTGACGTAGCTCGGATCTCGTTCAAAACTCTTCATTTAACGGTGGTTCTCTCCGATAACTCCGACGGCTACGCGTCGAGCACCTGTCGGAGGATCTCGGGGGCGGCCTCGAGCGCCTCGTCGAGCCTCTCGGACTCGGGACCGCCGCCCTGTGCGAAGTCGGGCGGGCCGCCGCCGCCGCCGCCGACCCGCGAGGCGAGTTCACCGACGACCTCGCCCGCGTTGATCCCCGCCCCGTCGGGCACCGCGACGACGAACTGTGCGCCCTCGGCCGCGCTACCGAGGACCGCGACGTTGCCCTCCTCCGCGATGGCGTTGGCCGTCGCCCGGAGTTCGTCCGCGCCGCCGTCCAGTCGCTGGATCACGGCCGTCGTCCCGCCGACGTCCACCGCCTCGCCCTCGCCGGTCCGGAGCTCCGCGAGTTCGGCGTTCAGCGCGTCGATCTCCTTGCCGCGGGCCTTCCACTCCTCGAAGAAGCGTTCCGCAGTCGCGGGCACCTCGCCCGGCGAGACGTCGAGCACCTCGGCGGCGTCGTAGAGGGCCTCTTCGGTCTCCTGGGTGGCCTGGATCGCGGCGGGCCCGGCGGCGAACGTCAGCCGTTCGACGCCGTCCTGGATCCGCTCGGTCGAGAGCAGTTTGATCGCGCCGATCTCGCCCGTGCGGGAGACGTGCGTGCCACCGCAGGCCTGGACGTCCTCGCCGACGTGGATCAGCCGGATCCGCTCGCCCGGTGGGATCCCGCCCTGGTAGAGGTCGAAGCCGTGGGTCGCCTCGGCCTCGTTCCGGTGGGGCCACTCCTGGGTGACCGGGAGGTTCGCGATCACGAGTTCGTTCGCGATTCGTTCGATCTCCCGCGCCTGCTCGCGGGTGATCCGCTCGTAGTGTCTGACGTCGAGGCGGGCGCTCTGGACCCCCTTCTGTGCGCCCGCCTGTCTGATGTGCTCGCCGAGGACCCCCCGTGCGGCGAAGCCGACGACGTGCGTCGCCGTGTGGTGGCGCGCGAGCGCCGCCCGCCGTTCGACGTCGATCCGGCCCGTGACGAACCCGCCCTTCCCCGGGTCCTCGTCGGTCCGGTGGACGATCACGCCGTCGTGCTCCTGGACGTCGACCACCTCGACGGTCGTCTCCTCACCCGAGAGCGTCCCCGTGTCCGCGGGCTGGCCGCCCCCCTCCGGGTAGAAGTACGTCTGGTCGAGGACGACGTCGTAGCCCCCCTCCCGCTCGAGGACGTCGAGGACGACCGCCTCGAACTCCCCGCGCTCCTGGTCGTCGTAGTAGAGCTTCTCGGTCGCCGGGAGCTCCGAGAGCCGTTCGTCGTGTTCGTCCTCGGTCGCCTCGGCCTGCGCCTCGTCGTGACGGGCGGCGACCTGCGCGTAGAAGTCGTCCGGAACCTCGACCGACGCCCCCTCGCGCTCGGCGATCTCCTCGACCATGTCCGGCTGGATGCCGTGGGAGTCGTAGAGTTCGATCAGCTCCGAGACCGGGATGGGCTCCTCGCGCCCGGCGTACTCCTCGGCGAGCGACTCGACCCGCCGCCCGCCGCGTTCGAGTGTCTCCCGGTACTTCTCGACCTCCGTCCGAACGATGTCCCGGATCGTATCGCGGTTCTCGTAGCCGAGGCGCTCGGCCTGCATGTCCACCAGTTCGTCGAGCGGGGCGTCCACTCCCACGGTGTCACAGAGCCGTTTCGTCCGCCGGAGCACCATCCGCGCGAGGTAGCCCGTCGCGACGTTCGAGGGGACGATGCCGTCGCCGAGCATGTACGCGAGAGTGCGACAGTGATCGGCGATGGCGTAGATCGCTTCGAGGGGAGAGAGCAGCGCGTCGAGTTCCTCGGGAGTCGTATCGAGTTCGGCGGCCATCTCAGCGCGGGCGCTCTCGACGTCCTCGATCTCGTCGACGTCCATGTTGCCGGCGATCGCCGCCGCCCGGCCGATCAGCTCCCTCTCGGCCTCGGTGTGCTCGACGCCCGCGTTCTCCGAGAGGAACGCGATCATGTCGGGGTAGACCGCCTCGTAGACCGTCGGCGTGCCCTGCGAGACCCAGGTCCACCGTTCGAGCCCGTAGCCCGTGTCCACGATGTAGGTGTCCATGAACGAGTACGAGTTGCCGTCTTTCATCTCGTACTCGCCGTCGGGGTCCTGCTCCATGCACATGAAGACGAGCGTCGCCAGTTCGACGCCCTCGTAGATGACCTCGATCGCCGGCCCCGCGTTGCCGCCGCCGACCCACGGGTCCTCGATGTAGGTGATCTCCTCGACGGGGACGCCGAGCGACTCGAAGAACTCGTCGCAGTACTCGACGGTCTCGTCCTTCCAGTAGACCTCCCCGTAGTAGGCGTACTCGTCGGGGTCGACCTCCTCCTGCGTGTTGAACGCGTGGTGGGCCATCATCTCGAACGCCATCGTGTGCCGACCCGTCTTCCCGACGTTGTCGATGTCCTGCATCCGGATGCAGGGCTGGGAGATCGTCAGGGGGTTTGCCGGCGGCGGGGTCTTCCCACCGGTCACGAGCGGCTGGAAGTCGTAGATCGACGCCTGGGTCAGCAGGACGTCGTCGCGCCAGCGGTTCGCAGCCACGGGGTAGGGGTCGATCCGTTCGTGGTCGTTCTCCTCGAAGAAGGAGAGGAACGCCTCGCGCATCTCCTCTAGGGTGTACTCCTCGTCGAAGCCGGGGTTCCCGATGAAGGTGTACTCGCCACAGGGCGGCTCCCCACAGATCTCCTGGTCGTGGTTTCGCGTCCAGAAGTGAGCGCCACAGCCGGGACACTCCTTTCTGGTGAAGTCGTTCGCCTCGAAATACTCGAGGCGATACTCGGCGTCGAGGTCGCTCATTGCCCCCTCTCGCTTGCCCGGCTCCAAAACAGTTGCGCAACGCCGGGAGACGGGCCGTCGAGCCGCACGCGACGGGTCAAGCGCTTTCACCGGGCGACGAGGAGATGGCTCATGCCAGAGAGACGCGTCCACCTCTTCGTCTCCGGGAACGTCCAGGACGTCCACTTCCGCGACAACGCCCACGAGACCGCCCGTGCCCACGACCTGACCGGCTGGGTTCGCAATTTGGATGACGGCCGCGTCGAGGCGGTCTTCGAGGGAGAGGAGGAGGACATCGAGACGATGGTCGAGTGGTGCCACCGCGGCCCGGTCAAGGCAGACGTGGAGGGCGTCGAGGTCGAGGAGGGCGACCCGCAGGGCGACCTGGAAGACGTCGAGAAGCACTGAGCGAGGACGACTCACGAAGCGTTAGGGGGTTCGCGCCCCTAGCCGGAGCCATGACGCTGACCGAAACGCTCCGGTCGGACGGACTCGGTGGGTCGTTCGACCCGAGAGAGCTACTCGTCGCCCTGGGGTTCGTTCTCGGGGTGAACCTGATCGGGGCCTCGCCCGCGTTCGCCGTCGGCAGCGACACCGGCTGGATCGACCGCCCGGCGTTCTACCCCCCGGAGATCGTCTTCCCGGTCGCCTGGACCCTCATCTTCACCTGTCTCGGCCTCGCCTGCTACCTGCTCTACCGCCGGGGACTCGACAGGCGCGACGTACGGGCCGCGTTCGGCCTCTTCGCCGTCCAGATGGTGCTCAACCTCGCGTGGACGCCCGCGTTCTTCGGCCTCCAGAGCCCGGCGGCCGGCCTCGCGGTGATCGTCCCGCTCTGGGCCGCCATCCTCGCCACCGCCTACGCCTTCGCCCGGGTCGACAGGCGCGCAGCGGCGCTCTTCCTTCCCTACATCGGCTGGGTGAGCTTCGCGGTCGTCCTCAACTACTCGATATGGGCGATCAACTGATCGGAACGCCCCCCGACAGCCATCCCCTCCCGTTCGGGAGGCGTGCCCGCCGCGGCGGCGTCCCGTGGCGGTGGTCCACCGATCCGGACGACCGCCGCCGATCTGTCGGCCGGAACTGTTATTCTTCCGGAGAGGTTCTCGACGGTAGTCAGACCGTCCGACGGTCCGCGTGATCCACATGTTCGATGACCTCTCGCTCGCACGAATCGTCGAGGCGACCGACGAGGGCCTGTTCGTCACCGATCCGTCGCACTCGCTCGTCTACCTGAACGACGCGTTCGCCTCGATCGTCGGCGAGGAGCCTCGCGACCTACTGGGCCGTGACCTCTCGGTGCTCTCGGGGCGGGGGGTCGTCTCGACCGCGACGGTGCGAGAACTCCGTTCGGCCATCGATCGGATCACCGGCGGGGAGGAGCGGGTGCTCTCGATCGAGCGCCCGGTCTTCCACGACGACGGGGAGAGCCTCGACGCCGCCTTCGACCTGAGTTCGCTCGCGGACGAGGAGAACGACCGGACACACGTCGTCGTCTTCGTCAGGGACATCGGCGACCGGCGGGCGGCCGAGGAGCGTCTCGACGCCCAGTCCCGACGCATCGAGCGGCTTCACGAGGGGTCGACGGCGATGATCGCCTGCCGGGAGGAGTCCGAGGTGTACGACCTCGCGGTGGAGGTCGCCGAGGACGTCCTCGCGTTCGAACTCTGTTCGATCCTCGTCGCCGAGGGCGAGTGGCTCGTCCCACAGTCCTGGTCTGCAGGGACGGAACTGTCGGGTATCCGAACGATGCGGATCGACGAGGGGCTCGCCGGGCGGACGTACACGAGCGGGGAGTCGCGGCTCGTCCCGGTCGTCGAACGGGACCCGGACGCGGACCCGGCCTCCGAGGGCTACCGGTCGGGCGTGAGCGTCCCGGTCGGCGGGATCGGCGTCTTCCAGGCGGTCGCGACCGAGACGCACGCGTTCGACGAACGCGACGTGAAGCTCGTCGAACTGCTCATGTCGACGGTGGCGGAGGCGGTCGCCCGTATCCGCGCTGAGTCGCGGCTTGCGACCGAACACGACCGCCTGGCCGCGCTCTTCGAGAACGTCCCGGAGCCAGTGGTGAGTTACGACGTCGACGCGGGCGGCGCGGTCGTCAGGGCGGTCAACCCCGCGTTCGAGCGGGTCTTCGACTTCGATCCCACGGCCATCCCCATCGAGGAGCTCAACGCGCGCTTCGTTCCCGAGGGCGAGGAGCCGACCGCAGCGGCGCTCGACGAACGGATCGTCGGGGGTGAGCGGTTCACGACCGAGGTCACACGGGTGGCCGGCGACGGCACCCGGGAGTTCCTCGTCCACGTCGTCCCGACTGTCGACGAGGGAGAGAGCTCCAGCGGGTTCGTCATATACACCGACATAACCGAGGGGAAGTCCCACGAGCGACGGCTGGACGACCTCCACGGCGTGACTCGCGAGCTGATGGCCGCCGAGACCGACGCGGAGGTGGCCGGAACCGCCCTCCGGGCGGCCCGCGAGGTGCTCGAACTCGACATGGCCGCGGTCTACCTCTACGACGCCGAGAGCGACGTCCTGCAGCCGACCGCCGCCACCGCGGACGCCACCGACGCGTTCGCGCCGCTGCCGGAGTTCGAGCGCGGTTCCGGGGTGGCCTGGCGGGCGTTCGAGACCGGTGAACCGTTCGTAACACCCGATATCCGGCGGCACGAGGACCTCTACAACCCCGAGACGGAGATCCGCACGGAGCTGATCTTCCCGTTCGGCGAGTACGGCATCGGCATCGCCGGCAGCACCGAGGTGGGGGCGTTCTCGGAGTCGACGGTCTCGCTCGCGCGCGTCCTCGCCGCGAACGTCGAGGCCGCCCTGGAGCGCGCCGAGCGCGAGGCGACGCTCAGAGAGCGCGAACGGGACCTCGCGCGGCAGAACGAACGCCTCTCGGAGTTCGCGGGCGTCGTCAGTCACGACCTCCGCAACCCGCTCACGGTCGCCCGGGGCTACCTCGGGATGCTCGACGGCGACGAGGAGCTCATCGCGCGGATCGACGACGCCCACCGCCGGATGGACGCGCTCACGGACGACCTGCTCTCGCTCGCCCGCGAGGGGAAGGTCGTCGGCGAGACCGAGCGGGTGGAGCTCGCGGAGGTGGCCCGGGAGGCCTGGTCGGTCGTCGAGACGGCCGACGCGACGCTCCGGGTGGAGGGGCCGGGGGCGGTCGAGGCCGACCCGGATCGGCTGGTCGAGCTGTTCGCGAACCTCTACCGGAACGCCGTCGAACACGGCGGAGCGGACGTGACCGTCACCGTCTCCGACATCGAGGAGGGGTTCGCCGTGGCCGACGACGGCCCCGGGATCCCGCCCGAGGAGCGCTCTGCCGCGCTCGACGCCGGCTACACCACCGGCGAGGACGGCACCGGCCTCGGCCTCGCCATCGTCAACCGGATCGCCGAGGCCCACGCCTGGACGGTCTCCCTGGACGAGAGCGAGAGCGGCGGAACGCGCGTCGTCTTCACGGTCGAGTGAGTCAGTCGAGCAGCCGGTCGAACCCCTCGATCACCGCCCGTTTTCCACCCGTCTCGATCACCTCGCCGTGACCGGGGATCACCCGGTCGAACTCCCAGGCGAGGATCGACTGGATCGAGCGCCGGAACGTCGCCTCGTTCCGGATCGTGAGCCGGAAATCGAGCGTCGGGCCGACACGGCCGTACACCCCCATCGTCCGCGCCATCAGCCGGGTCCGGAGCGGGCTCTCGCGTCCGACGTGGTAGCCGACGTCCCCGAGGATCACCGTCCCGCTCGGGCGGTGGAAGAAGGCGATCTCCGTGAGCCAGCGGTTACCCATCACCGCGACCTGATCGACGTCGGGACTCCAGCGCGGGTCGGGCGTGTCGCCCAGCAACGCGTCGAACGTGAGGTCGGGTCGGCGCGCGGGGAGCCCCGGTGCGGCCAGTAGCTCGACCCCCGGGAACGCCTCCCGGTACTCCTCCATGTTGAGGTGGCCGTGGAGCTTGCTCGCCGGGGCGACGAAGCGCACCTCGCCGAGCTCCGAGAGCGCCGCCCGGAGGTCGGGGGTCAGCTCCGCGGGCGACTGGACGAACAGCCCGCCGCTCGACAGCCGGATCACGGTCGTGATGCGACCGATCTCGAACCCGAGAAAGCGAAGCGGCTCCTCGTACGTCCACAGTCGATCCGCACGCCGTTCGAGCATGACGGCGGATACGGCATCGGGAACGATAACGGTAGACCTCTCGATCCCTCACCCTCGCCGGTCGTCCGGATCGTAGCAGTCGAGCGAAACGGTGTGCTCGAACGTCGATGACTCGATCTGGATCGTCGCGTGGTCGACGCCGAAGCGCTCGTGGAGTCCGCTCCGGGAGCGGGTGAGCACCCGGTCGGTGTCGACCCCCTCGCCGACCACGAGGTGCGCCGAGAGGGCGTACTGGTTCGACGAGAGCGCCCAGACGTGGACGTCGTGGACGTCCTCAACGCCGTCGAGGTCCGCGAGGAAGCCTCGAAGCCCCTCGACGTCGACGTCCCGCGGGGTGCCCTGTAAGAGGACGTTCACGCTGTCGGCGAGCAGCCCGCGCGTCGAGTAGAGGATGACGAGCGAGATGAGGACGGCGAACAGCGGGTCGAGGACGAGGTAGTCCGTGTAGAGCAGCGCGATCCCCACCCCCACCGTGGCGACGCTGCTCGCGGCGTCGGCGACGAGGTGGAGGAACGCACCCCTGACGTTCAGGTTCTCCCGGTCGTCGACGAGGACGTAGGCGGCCGCGAGGTTCGCACCCAGCCCCAGAAGGCCGACGACGACGATCACTTCCGGTTGAACGGCCGGTGGGTCGACGAACCGGCCGACCGCCTCGTAGAGGATGTAGCCGACCGTGGCGACGAGCAGGAGCCCGTTCGCGAGCGCCGCGAGCACCTCCGCTCTCGCGTAGCCGTAGCTCCGGACCGCATCGGGCGGCCGGGTCGCGAGCCACGCCGCGAGCAGCGCCAGCCCGAGGCTCGCGCTGTCGGTGAGCATGTGGACCGCGTCCGCCAGCAGCGTCAGCGACCCCGAGTAGAGCGCACCCGCGAGTTCGACCACGAAGAAGACCGTGTTGATCACGAGCGCGATCGTGAGCGGCCGCATCGCGTGGCCGGAGTGGTCGTGGTCGTGGAGGTGGTCGTGTTCGCTCATCGGGTCCTCTCGAGCCGTCGCATCGGGGTGCGTAGACGAGCCGGGGCTATTAACGAACCGCCCAAACAGTCGCCGAAATCAGCCACCGCTCCCCGTTCCGGGCCGTCCTGTGAGGTGACGGTCCCACCAGAGCGGCTACCCGTCGCCGTTCTCGAGCGCGAGCGAGGCGAGCAGCGCTTCCAACTGCACCGTCTCGTTCGCGCCCTCCGCGATCCGGAAGTCGGCCTCGCCGAGGCGGTCGAGCACGCGGACGGCCTGTCTCTCGTCCAGGCCGAACTCCCAGACCGAGCGGTGGACCTGGTCGATCACGTCGCCGCCGGAGAGCCCCTTGTTCGACAGCAGGTCCGAGAGCGTCGCGCGCGCGGCGACGAAGTCGCCGGCTACGGCACGGGTGATCATCTCCTCGATCTCCTCCGGACGGGCGGTCGAGGTGATCGTGAAGACCGCCTCCTCGTCGACCGACTCGCCCATCACCGCGGCCGCCTGCAGCGCGTTCACCGCCCGGCGCATGTCGCCGGCGGCGGCGTAGACGAGCGCGTCGACCCCCTCTTCGGTCGTCTCGATCCCCTCGGCCTCGGCGATCTCCTCGATCCGGGCGGCGATCGCCCCGTCGTCGATCGGCGAGAACCGGAAGACCGCACACCGCGACTGGATCGGGTCGATGATCTTCGAGGAGTAGTTACACGAGAGGACGAAACGCGTGTTCGAGGAGAACTGCTCCATCGTCCGTCTGAGCGCGGACTGGGCGTCGGAGGTCAGCGAGTCGGCCTCGTCGAGGAAGATGATCCTGTACCCGTACCCCCCGAAACTCGAGCGGGCGAACTCCTTGATCCGCCCGCGGACGACGTCGATCCCGCGATCGTCCGAGGCGTTCAGTTCGAGGAAGTTCTCGCGCCAGTCCTCGCCGTAGACCTCGCGGGCGATGGCGACCGCGCTCGTGGTCTTGCCGACCCCCGCGGGCCCGGAGAACATGAGGTTCGGGAGCTCCTCCCGGGCGACGTAGCTCTTCAGCCGGTCGGTGATCTCCGGGTGGCCGATCACCTCCTCCAATCGCTCCGGCCGGTACTTCTCGACCCAGATCTCGTCGCGGCCCGGCCGCGTCTCACGCTCGCTCATGTGGGGAGGGTGGTCGCCTCGCTACTTAATCGCCCCGAGACCGGGCCGTTCGCTCGGTCGGACCGGGCGACACGAAGGCGCTGATCGCAACACGAGGAGCCCGATCCCGGGTCGTTCGAGCGCGATCGAACCGACGCGGGGACGGTCCTCGCCGTCCGGCCTCGGCGCCCGATCGTCGGTGGGCCCTCGACGTTCCGGAACCGGTCCGAACTTCCTCCCTGGGGTCCTACGGCCCCCGATGAAGATAAGTTACGACGGGGACGCACACGAACGGCTCCTCAAGCGCTACCGCGCGGACGAAGCACCCTTCCCGACGGAGACGGCGATGAACTTCCCGCCACGGAACCACTGGCACGAGGAGGTGGGGCTGCTCAAACGGCTCACCTTCCCCCGGTGCTGGAACGCGGACGCGCTCGTCTACGACGAGTCGGTGATACTGAACGAGATCGAGCGGCTGGGCGCGCTCGTCTCGCGGGGCGTCCGCCCCTACGCCAACGGGGACCCCGCGAAGGCCGTCGACCGCGTGCTCGACCGGCTGCCGGAGCTCCGGGACGCCCTGAAGAAGGACGCCGAGGCGGCGTACAAGGGCGACCCGGCGGCGAACAGCTACATCGAGATACTCCGGTCGTACCCCGGCTTCCGGGCGATCACGATCCAGCGCTTCGCGCACACCCTCTACGGGACCGGCAACACCGAGTACGCGCGCGAACTCACCGAGTACGGCAAGACGGTGACCGGCATCGACATCCACCCCGGTGCGGAGATCGGCGAGTACTTCTTCGTCGACCACGGGACCGGGGTCGTGATCGGCGAGACGGCAACGGTCGGCGACTGGGTCCGGATCTACCAGGACGTCACGCTCGGGGCGCTCCACTTCGAGGAGGAAGAGGACGACGAGAAGACCCTGAAGAAGGGCTACAAACGGCACCCGGACATCGGGGACAACGTCGTGATCGGCGCCGGGACGAAGGTGCTCGGCCCCGTCGAGGTCGGCGATCACGTGAGCATCGGCGCGAACTCCTGGATCACGGAGCCGATCCCGGACCACACGAAGGTCTACGTCGCAGAACACCCGACGCTCGAACGGAAACGGCAGGACTGAACGGTCGACGTCGACGGGTCCGGGCACGAGCTGGCCGCTCAAATGGACCGCTATACGTCCGTATCAGACGTGGCGAGTCACCGCTGTTGGAGTGAGTCCTCACCAGTGTGAGTCGAGGGCCGGGGGCGCTAGTAATGCGTATGCGCCTTGGATCGGGTCCGAACCTATTCGGCCGAAGTTCGAGTGCGAATCCGCTCGGTGACCTCCGTCAGGTTCTCGCGAAACTCCTCGATGTACGCGTTCGAGTGAACCTTCGGTGCCCTGGCGTACTCCGCACAACTAGTAGCGAGAAGGCGGGCGTCCTCAACGAGCCCTTCGTCGAACTCACGTAGCTCGCCTCGTACGGCAAGATCCTGTGCGACATGTCCGATGCGCTCGGATTCTCGTCTCAGTTCGTCCGTCTTCGGTATCTTCGGATCTTCGTAGTTTTGTCTGAGTGAGACCGTCGCAGTGATCGCACACTCTCTCACCGCCTCTCCCCAAGCTTCTTCGGAATCGTCCGACTGTTGAATGTACTCTCGAACCTGATCGATCGCTGCGCTCGCTATCGCGGAAGAAAGCCCTCCGACGACAGGATCGACCATACCGCAATCAGTAGAGCATCGTACAAGTACTCTAGGGAGGATCGCATCTCGAGTACTCGTGACGGTCATCGTGCGATACCCTATTATCGTGGGGAAACCGACTCGATGTATGGACGTCACCGTCGATGTCGTCGGCGGCGAGACCCACGAACTCTCGCTCCCGGAGGCGACCTATGGTGACCTGCTCGCCGCGGTCGATCTGAGCCCGCACGAGGCGACCGTGCTCGTCGACGGACGACCCGTCCCGGAGGACGAACCCGTCGGAAGCGAGCGCGTGCAGGTCCTCAGGCTGGTCAAGGGCGGGTAGTTTTTTCCGCTGGCACTCCTCCTACGAGCTATGACCGGTGACCTCGACTTCGACCTCCCGAACGAAGGGGCGGGCGGTTCCCGAACCTCGCTCGCGGCGCTCTCCGAGGGGAACGACTGGATCGTCCTGCTCTTCCAGCGCGATCACCACTGCGGGAACTGCCGCCGACAGGTCCAGGCGGTCGCCGAGCGCTACGACGAGTTCCGGGACCGGGGGGCCGAGGTCGTCTCGATCGTCCCCGAGCCACCCGAGAAAGTGCGGGAGTGGCAGACGAGCTACGACCTCCCGTTCCCGCTGCTTTCGGACGCCGAAAAGGAGGTGAGCGACCGGTACGACCAGCCGGTCCGCTTCGGCCCACTCGGGAACCTCTCGGATCTGGTCGGGAGGATGCCGAAGGCGGTCGTTCTCGAC
>SKWB01000173.1 GCA_007129135.1 Halococcaceae archaeon
AGGCCCAGATCCTCGCAGTCGGCGACGAGCGTGTCGCGGGCCACGCGGTCGGCCTCGGTACAGGTGAGTCTGTGGAGCCCCCCGTTCTCGGTCGCCCCGATCGCAGCGTACCGGTCGAAGCTCTCGCGGAACCGTCCCGGATCGATCTCGATCATGGGGGAGAGAGGTCCGAGGGGGAGAAGAGCGCTCGCCTCTCGGAACCCCTTTGACGGCTGCGGGCGCAGGTGGGGCCATGACCGACTCCGACGTCGAGGCGCTCGTCGAACGCGTCCGCGCGGGCGAGGTTCGGCTGCACGAACTCGAAGCCGAAACCGACCACGAGACCGCCACGACCGCCAGGCGGCGCTATCTCGAGGCCGAAACCGGTGTCTCGCTCTCGGTGACCGGGGAGTACGCGTTCCCGGCCGAGCGCGCCGACCCGAACGTCGAGAACATGATCGGGGCGACGCAGATCCCGACGGGCGTCGTCGGGCCGCTCCCCGTGGAGGGCAGTTCCGCTGCGGGCGAGTACCACCTGCCGCTCGCGACGACCGAGGGCGCGCTCGTCGCCTCCGTCAACCGGGGAGCGTCGGTGCTCCGGAGCGCGGGCGGGGTGACCACACGGGTCCTGAAGTCTGGAATGACGCGCGCGCCGGTCTTCCGGGTGTCGGGCGTCGCGGAGGCCGCCGCCGTCGTCGAGTGGGTCGGCGAGAACGAGGCTCGGCTCGCCGAGGCGGCGGAGGGGACGACGAGCCACGGCGAACTGCTCGGGATCGAACCGTACGTCGTCGGTGACAACGTCTTCCTCCGGTTCGTCTTCGACACGAAGGACGCGATGGGGATGAACATGGTGACCATCGCGACCGAGGCCGCCTGCGACCTGGTCGAGGCGGAGACGCCCGCCTCGCTCGTCGCGCTCTCGGGCAACCTCTGTACCGACAAGAAACCCGCCGCGATCAACGCGGTCGAGGGGCGCGGGCGCACCGTCGCGGCGGACGCGCTGATCCCCCGAGAGACGGTAGAGGGCCGCCTGCACGCGACGCCGGAGTCGATCGCCGAGGCGAACACGCGGAAGAACCTCATCGGGAGCGCGAAGGCCGGAAGCCTCGGGTTCAACGCCCACGCCGCGAACGTCGTCGCGGCGGCCTTCCTCGCGACCGGTCAGGACGAAGCACAGGTCGTGGAGGGCTCGAACGCGATCACCACCGCCGAGGCTCGGGAGGAGGGCCTCTACGTGAGCCTCACGTTCGCGAGCCTCGAAGTGGGAACCGTCGGCGGCGGAACGAAACTCCCCACACAGGCCGAGGCGCTCTCGCTGCTCGGCGTGCAGGGTGGAGGCGACCCACCGGGTGCGAACGCGGACGCGCTCGCGGAGGTGATCGCTGCGGGTGGGCTCTGTGGCGAACTCTCGCTGCTGGGTGCGCTCGCCTCGCGACACCTCTCGAGCGCGCACGCCGAACTCGGTCGGTGAGCGCGGAGCGGTCGGCCCTCGCGACAGGACCTCGCGGTCAGGACTCGAGCGGGCCGATCAGTATCTCGCCGCTGGCGTCGACCCGTATCAGGTAGCCCGCGTACGGGAACTCGATGTGTCCCCGCATCCCCTCGGTGTGTCCACCGATCGGTTCGAACAGGCCGTCGAGACACTCAGGGTCGAGCACCTCGTAGAGCGGCCGGTCGACGACCGACCGCCCACTCACCGATTCCACTGCGAGTATCACCGTCGTGCTCAGGGTCCTGGGTCCGCCGAACTCGTGTCGGATCCGATAGACCTCTCCGTCCGGGTCGACCTGGACCAGCTCCGGGCCGCACTCCGTGTCAGCCACCACCATGGTTTGACGGCTATCGACAGTCAACCCCCTTGAATATTTCGACCGTTAGATCGTTAATCGGCCGGGCTCCCTGGAGAAACCAACCGAAAACGAGACGAAACGTTTCACTTTCGCCACGCCCGTGGCTCGGGGTTATGCTTCCGGACGGGAATCGACGAACGGTATCCGCCGGGCGAGCACCCGCGGAGACCACCACACCATGGCACGGAGACGAGACGGCCCGACACGGCGAAAGGAGCGGGCGCTCCTGCGGCTTCGGATCGTACAGACCGCGCTCGCGGCCCTCGCGACCGCGCTCACGATCTGGCAGGCGGTCTAGAGCACGCGGTACCGACCCCGGTGTTCGGTGAGCGCCCCCGAGCGAACCAGTTTTTCGAGCATCGCCTCGACCGTCTCGCGCTCGAGACCACGCTCCTCCGCGACCGCCAGGATCCGCTCCTCGGTGGGCTCGTCGAGCGCCGAGACGACCTCGACGAGGAGCGTCTTCCGGTCGGTCGACCCACCGGAGCGAGGCGCTGCCGCCGCGGCCGCCTCCTCGGGGTCGATCCCGGAGGAGGCGAGATAGCTCTCGTCGTCGATCACCGGCTCCGTCGTCCGCTCCTCGATCTCCGCGAACGAGCCGACCGAGGAGAACGTCTCACTCTCCCCGCTCCGCTCGGCCAGCATCGCCGCCCTGACGTCCCGAGCGTGGTCTGCGTCCTCCGTCTCGACGAACGACCGGAGCCGGCTCCGGGGGGTACGCTTCTCACAGCGTGGACAGCTGGCGCTCTCCGCGCGTCCCTCGAGTATCCAGAGCGCCGAACACCGGGAGCAGCCGACGACAGCGTACATGGCTGCCGTTGGCGGCGCTCGTCCCTGAACCCTGCGGCCACGCATAGCGTTATTTCGCCCGTATCCGTAGCCCACGTATGGAGCGCGTTCCACTGACCGAGACGACCGAAGCGGGAGACGGCGTGAGCCTGGCACAGCTCGCGGCGGGCGAACTGATGAGCGTCCAGTACTTCCGGTTCGATCCCGGCGCGGAGGTCCCCCTGCACGATCACCCACACGAACAGGTGGGGTTCGTCTACAGCGGAGAGCTGACGTTCCTCGACGAGGACGGCGAGGAGACGGTCGTCGTCGCCGGCGACTCCTACACGATCCCGGGCGAGGAGGCCCACGCCGCCGAGAACCGCGGCGACGGCCCCGTCGAGGGCGTCGACATCTTCAGCCCGCCACGGGAGAACCCACCCTGGCGGGACTGAGCGGAGCGCCGGGAGCGCTCGATCGTCACCGGGAAAACAGTTAACGGGCTCGTCGTCGCAGGGGGACCGGAGGAGAGTGCATGCCAAGCGTTAGCGAACTACAGGAGATGTACGAGCAGGCGGTGACGGCGCGCCGGTACGAAGAACGACTCCAGGAGGAGTACCTCGAGGGGAAACAGCCCGCGTTCGACATCTCGGCCGGGCCGATCCCGGGCGAGTTGCACCTCGCGGCCGGCCACGAAGCCGCCGCCGTGGGCGTCTGTCAACACCTGCGCGACTCGGACGTCGTGACCGCGCCACACCGACCGCACCACGTCGCCATCGCGAAGGGCGTCGACCTGCGGCGGATGACCGCCGAGATCTTCGGCCGCCGAACGGGGCTGTCGAAGGGGAAGGGCGGACACATGCACCTCTACGACCCCGAGGTGAACTTCGCGTGCAGCGGCATCATCGC
>SKWB01000391.1 GCA_007129135.1 Halococcaceae archaeon
GCGAAACGCGAGCGCATCGAGTTCCATCTCCTCGATCCGATCGAGCAGCCAGACCTCCTCGTGTTTTCTCGCGTCTCGGACGTACATGTCCCGCGGTAGCACCCGCCCGGTCAAAAGGCTTTCACGGCTCGCTCGTCCGGCCGGTTCAGAGCGTCGCCGGGTCGTCGTCGTCGGAGTGGTGATGATCGTCGTCGTCATCGGCCAGAACGCCGTCGTCATCGTCGTCGTCGATCAGATCGTCGTCATCGTCACCGACCAGGCTGTCGTCATCGTCACCGATGAGATCGCCGTCGTCGGAGTGGTGGTGATCGTCGTCACCGACCAGGCTGTCGTCATCGTCACCGATCAGGTCGTCGTCGTCGCCGATGAGATCATCGTCGTCGGAGTGTCGATGGTCGTCGTCGCCGATGAGATCATCGTCGTTGGAGTGTCGATGGTCGTCATCGTCCCCGATGAGGTCGTCGTCATGGTCGGAGACGCCCGCGTCAGCGCTGCCCGCCGCACCGGTCGCCCCGGCGGTCGTTCCAGCGCCGGCGGTCTCGGTGTCGGTCGCTCCGTGCTCGCCAGTCCCGGTCGCCGCGCTCTGGATCCGGATCTCGTCGTCGGTGATCGAGTCGACGGAGTCGGTCCTGAGCGGGAAGTCCTCCTCGTCGGCGTCGCCCCAGCCGAGCTTCGCGCTGATCGTCCCGGTGATCCCCGGATCCGGGTCGACGTAGGCGGTTCCCTCCCTGACTTCGGTCACGATGCCGACGTCCTCGCCGCTCTCGTCTACGACCGTCTTTCCCTCGTCGTCGTCCGTGAATTGCATCGCCATAGCCTAAATAGATACCCTGCCGATACGTATATGACTGCACCCGGCGTGCGCGACGACGAGCCCATCCGAAAGCGCTAATGAGAGCCACTGCGAAGCCGCGGCCATGAGCGACGAGGACGACGAGGAGACGCCAGCGGTCGAACTCGGCGAGGGCGAGTCCGTCGAGGGCGCGCCGCTCGCACGTGTCACCTCCCGGCTGACCTGGCCACAGCAGAAGAGCGAGGTCACCAGAAAGGAAGGAGAGAGCGTGATTCGGACGCCGGAGGGTCCCCGATCGATCGAGGAGCTCCTCTCGGAGGTCGAGACGACCTATTTCGCGTCACGCCGTGAGTTCACCGAGGCGGTCGAGTCGGTCGCCGGAACCGGTCCCGTCCCGACCGAGTAGTCCGTGTCGGTCCGTCGGTCCCTCCCCGACGCGTTCTCGCTGCCGTGGGTCCACCGCGCGCTCGTCCTCGGTCCAGTCGTGCTCTTCCTGGGCCACCAGTGGCTCGCCCCCTCGCTGGAGGCCAGAGTCGTCCGCGACACGGTGATCTACATCGTGATCCCGCTCTCGGTCGCCGCGCTCCACGGCCGACACATCGGCTGGCGGATCGATCGGGTGGCGATCCGCGACGCCGCGCTGCTCTCCGCGTTCGTCGCGCCCTTCTACATCGTCGGCTCGACCCTGCCGACGATCCGCGAGTACTACCCGATGTGGCAGGTCTCGCCCGCGATCGGCGAGTTCCTCCCACACGCGGTGATGCTGTTCGTCGTCGCGCTCGCGACCGAGACCTACTACAGAGGCCTGCTCTGTGTCGGGGTCAGGGAGATCGGCTTCAAGTGCGTGTTCATCTCGCCGATCGTCTACGCGCTCATGCACTCGACGAAACCCCCGATCGAACTCGCGCTCTCGGGGCCGACGGACGTCCTCTTCGGCGCGGTCGACTACCACGCGAACTCGATCCTCCCCTCGACCGTCGCCCACGGCTTCGGCCTCGTCCTGCTCGACTGGCTGGTGCTCCACGACCCGGTGATCGACCCGGAGACGACGCTCCGGTGGCTCTCGTGGCTCCCGCTCCCGCTGTGACGGACCGACAACGGACGAACGCTGCGCCACGCTTTTCCCCGACTCGGCCCATCGTACGGTCATGAGCCTCGCTATCGACCCGAACGAGATCGAGCCGGAAGACATCGGCGAGAAACAGGCAGTCCTCGAGATGGACCACGAGGAGGCGATCGAACACGTCCGCGAGGTCTGTCTGGAGGCCGGCTTCGGCATCCCCGTCGAGTTCTCGCCCTCCGAGCTGCTCAACGAGAAGGTCGACGCCGACCGCGATCCCTACTACGTCCTCGGTGCGTGCAACCCGGAGATGGCAGACCGCGCGCTCGACGAGACGATGCGGATCGGCGGGCTCTTTCCCTGCAACGTGATCGTCTGGGAGGAGGAGCCGGGCCGCCAGCGGGTGTATCACCTCTCGATCATGAAGGTCGCCCGCCTGCTCGGCGTCGCGCCGGACAGCGAGGAGTGGGCGTCGATCGTCGAGGACACCGGCGAACTCGTCGAGGAGCTGTTCTCCACCCTCGACGCCGTCGAGAAACGGGTGTAGCTACGCGACGGTCCGCGCGACCGAGCCGGCCTCGCCGAGCCCGTCGCGGGCCTCGAGGGCGGTGACGAACTGCGGTACCGTGACGGGCCCGTCATCGACGTGTGGGGCGACCAGCCGGTCGTCACCCGCCGTGACGTCGGTCCAGACCACCGGGAGCACGATCTCCTCGTACCCCGCTTCGGAGACGAGCGAACCCGCCTCGTGACGCTCGAACGCCGGGGCGAGTGAGACGCCACGGTGCTCCGCCCAGGCCTCCCACTCCTCGATCCGGTCGATCCGCTCGGGGTCCCCGTCGGTGCTCACGCGTGCCGGCCAGGTGTGTGTCCTGTACGCCGAGACCAGCGGCGTCGACGCGAGACGGTCGAGTCGCGCACGGAGCGCGTCCTGTCTGGGGCGGGCGCTCGTGGCACCCTCGCGCAGGTAGAGGTCGATCTCGAGTGGCTCGTCGAACGATCCGATCATACTGTCATCGTTCTAATCCCCTCGTACTAAAACCATGCCTAGGACGAGGGGAGGGAATATATACACGCTAGAACGACCCTTCAGCCGACCGTCCGCCCGAAGTCCGCCAGCGAGGACTGGACGCCCGCGACCAGTTCCGAGGAGCGACGGAGGCGCTCGGGCGAGATCGGTAGCCGATCGGAGAGCGTCGTCACCGCCGCCGCGAGCGACTCCGCCTCGCCCCACTCACCGTCGAAGGCGTTCCTGACGCTCTCTCTGACCTGCCAGACGCCGACCGGCGCCCACTGCTCGTCGGTGACCTCCCGGAGGACGAGGACCTTCGCCTGCCGACCACGGTCGGCGAGGTGTTCGAGCGCACCCACCCTGGCGGCGTAGTACGCCCCCGAGGTCCCCCCGGTGACGTACTCGGTCCGTCCCTCGTAGCCCTCGTGATCGCTCGCGACCCAGTACTTTCCTTCGCTATCCGGGTTCCAGACGCTCCCCGGTGACTTCATCTCGACCAGTTCGAACTCCCAGTTTCCGGGTGCCAGGACGATCCAGTAGCGGTTTCCGACGTACTCGTTCGTGTAGACCTCGACCGTGTCGACGCTCGGCGCGTTACGGATCGTCCCCCGGAGGTACTTCCCGACCGTGTCGTCGA
>SKWB01000348.1 GCA_007129135.1 Halococcaceae archaeon
ATCGAACCGTCCAGCAGATCGTCGAGATGCTCGGCGACGACCCGCTTTCGAGCACCGTTGCTGGCCACCACGGCCACGACGCCCACGCGGAGGTCGCCGGGGCACACGGTGAGGCGACCCCGGAGGGATGGCGGCCACGGGTGATCGAGACGGTCGCGACCGATGGCGAGGGGATCGAGCAGCTGATCGAGGCCTTCGACGACCACCGGAGCTACCTGGAGGGGAGCGGTGAACTCCGGGAACGGGAACGGACGCGGTACGCCGAGGAGATCCGCACGCTCGTTCGCGCGGACGCGGGGGCGCTTCTGGAGACCGAAATCGAACGCCACGGCGGGATCGAGGCGCTCGTCGACCGGGTCACCGAACGCGAGACCGACCCATACACCGTCGCCGCGGCGGTCGTGGAGCCGATCGCGGCCTGTGTCGAGGAGCGAGCGATCGAAGCGCCCCCTCGCGACTGATACGGCAGGCGCTCGGCCACAATTAAGACCCCGGGCACCGTTCTGTCGAATATGAAGCTACGAAGTCTGCTCGTCGCGGGCGTCGGCGCGGTCGGCCTCGCGGCCGTCGGGAATCGTCTCACCGGTCGTCGCGTCGACGAACTCGAACCCGCGCTCTCGGGCGACCAGCGGACCTACCGATGGCGCGGGATGGACGTCGCCTACACCGAGGCCGGTGACCCCGAGTCGCCGGACCTCCTCCTGCTCCACGGCGTCAACGCCGCCGCCTCCAGCCAGGAGTTCGCGGAGGTCTTCGACGACCTCGCCGAACACTACCACGTGATCGCGCCGGACCTCCCCGGGTTCGGCCTCTCGGATCGACCCCCGCTGCTCTACTCGGGATCGCTCTACACCGCGTTCGTCACCGACTTCGCCAGGGACGTCACCGAGGACGCCACCTGCGTCGCCTCGTCGCTTTCGGCAGCCTACGCCGTCGAGGCCGCCGGTGAGGACGTCTTCTCCCGGCTCGTCCTGGTCTGTCCGACCGCGGAGACGATGAGCGAGGCACGCCCGCTGGTCCGGTCGCTGGTGCGCACCCCGCTCGTCGGGACGGCGCTCTACAACCTGATCGCGAGCAAGCCCTCGATCCGCTACTTCAGCGCGGACCACAGCTACTACGACACCGACGAGATGAGCCCCGAGGAGATCGAGTACCTCTGGGAGACGAGCCACCAGCCCGGCGCGCGCTTCGCGCCGGCCTCGTTCATCGGCGGCTTCCTCGACCGGCCGATGGACCTGGGCGAGGAGCTCTCGGAGCTCGACATCCCCGTCACGCTCGTCTGGGGTCGCGAGGCGGACGTCACTCCCCTCGCGGAGGGCCGTGACCTCGCGGACGGGGCGAACGCGAAGCTCGTCGTTATCGACCGGGCGCGCCTGCTCCCACACGCGGAACACCCCCAGCAGTTCGTCGAGATCCTCGAAGAGGAGCTACCCCTGGCGGAAGACGACTAGCCGTTCGCCGCCCACGTCCTCCACGTCGGCCGTCACGCGGGTTCCCACCTCCGGGTCGTCGATCCCCCGACAGAGCCCCGTGAGCCTGACGACGCCGAAGTCGGCGATCGCCGTCACGTAGGGCGTCTCGCCGCCGAAAGTGGGGGAGGCGACGTGGATGGTGGTGTAGGTCTCGATCGTGCCGCGGTCCGGTAACGGCTCCCGGGAGAGCTCTGTGCTGCCCGTCTCGGGACAGACCCGCCGCGGCGGGAGCGAGCCGTGACCCCCGGGCGAGACGAGAGCGTAGCCCTCGCCCGACGCGAGCGCGTCGAGCCACTCGTCGTAGCCCTCGTTCCCGGGCTCGTCGCTCATGCGACCACCTCCAGAGCGGAGCTCTGGCGTACTCCCGTTCGCTTACGCTGCTCGCTCACGAGACCACCTCCAGCACGTGGACCGTAGCGCTCGCGACCGTCCCACCCGCGTTGTGCGCGACGCCGATCCGGGCGTCCTCGACGAGCTCGCTGTTGACGTGCTCGCCTCTGAACAGCTTGGTCAGTTCGATCAGCTGGCTCGCGCCGGTCGCACCCACCGGATGCCCCTTCGCCTTCAGCCCGCCCGAGAGGTTCACCGGGAGCGCCCCGTCCGAGGTGGTCTTCTCTTCCGCTGCGGCCGATATCCCCTCGCCGGGGTCGAAGAAGCCGAGCGACTCGGTCGCGAGCACCTCCGCGATCGTGAAACAGTCGTGGACCTCCGCGACGTCGACGTCCTCGGCGCCGATCCCGGCGTCGGCGTAGGCCTCCTCCGCCGCCGCGGTCGCCGCGGGCGTTCGTGCGAGGTACTGCCTGTCCGCGAGTGCCATCCGGTCGCCGCCCTGTCCCGTTCCGGTGATCGCGACCGGCGCGTCGATCCCCTCGCGCTCCGCGTACGCCTCACTCACGAGCACCATCGCGCTCGCGCCGTCGGTGATCGGGCAGGCGTCGTAGAGGCCGAGCGGTTCGGCGACAGGTGGGGCCTCCAGCACGTCCTCTGTGCTGATCGCGCGCTGGAACTGGGCGTACTCGTTCTCGACGGCGTTGGCGTGGTTCTTCACGGCGATCGCCGCCAGCTCTTCCTTCCCGCCGCCGTACTCGGAGAAGTACGCCTGGGCCATCAGCGCGTACGCACCGGGGAAGTTGATCCCCATCCGGATCTCGTAGAGGTCGTCGGCGGCGGAGGCGAGCGCCTCCGTGACGCCCGCCGTCCCGAGGTTCGTCATCCGTTCGGCGCCGCCGACGAGGATCACGTCCGCCTCGCCGTTCCTGATCTCCTTCACGGCGTGTCTGACCGCGGCACCGCTCGACGCGCACGCGCTCTCGAAGCGCGTCGCGGGCGCGCGGATCCCCGCCGCCTCGGCCATCAGCGGGCCCTGGTGGCCCTGGTTCTCCGCGAGTTCGCCCATGAAGTTGCCGTAGAGGAGGGCCTCGACGTCGTCGCGATCCACGCCGCCGTCGGCGAACGCCTCGACGCTCGCCTCGGCGAAGAGGTCGCGACCGGTCCGCTCGGGGTGTTGTCCGAAGTGGGTATGTCCCACGCCAGCGATACGTACACTCGACATTGCACATCCTACTCGGGTCGCCCGTATAGGGGTGACGAATACGGGCATACTTGATTCGACAATCGCGTGTCTAGTGGATCGGACAGACGAGCGCACCCGGACCCGATTCCCATCACGACCGACGGAGCGGGCCGTCCCGTGGAACGCCCTCGAAAGACCTCCGAACGGCGTTCCTGTCTCCTAAATCGGGAAGTCGGTGGTCTCCCTCCGTCAGTCCGGGTCGGCGACGGTGCTGGCGAGCAGGCTGCTGAGGCCTCGACGGAGCCGGTCGGTCACGGACGGTCGCGAGACGCCGAGTTCGTCCGCGAGTTCCCCAGCGTGCTTCCTCGAGGGCTGTCGAAGTCACCCCCGATCGACTACGAGCGTCAGCCCGTCGAACCCTGGCTCCGTCAGCCCGTACGCTCGAGAACGGACTCCGTTGCGGAGCGTGACTTTCGTGGTGTTCCGTCGTAAGCCCCGGTCGGTTTGCC
>SKWB01000342.1 GCA_007129135.1 Halococcaceae archaeon
ATCTGAAGGGGCTCGCCGACCGCCCGCCCCACGGTCATCCGTGGGTTGAACGCGGAGTCGGGATCTTGGAGGACGAGCTGTGCCCGCCGCCGGAACCGCAGCAACTCGCGCTCGCCGTAGGCGGTGACCTCCTCGCCGTCGAAGCGGATCTCGCCTCCGGTCGGCTCCTCGAGCCTGAGCAGCGACAGCGCCGCGGTGGTCTTCCCGCTGCCGGACTCGCCGACCAACCCCAGGGTCTCTCCCCGCTTCACGTCGAGGTCGATCCCGTCGACCGCCCGTACCCGCCCGACCTCACGTCTGAGCAGCCCCTCCGTGATCGGGTAGTGTTTCTCCAGCCCGCGAACCGAGAGCAACGGGTCCTCGCTCATCGCTCTCTGCTCACCGTCCAGGCGGGCTCCGACTCGGCGAGGACGACGGAGGGGTCGCGCTCGGGCGCGTAGTGGACGCATGCGGCGGCGTGGCCGGGGCTCCCGACCGGTTCGAACGCCGGGCGCTCGCCCGCACAGGCGTCGATCGCGTGGGGACACTCGTGGCGGAACCGACAGCCGTCGGTCGGCACCTCCCCTCTGTCGGCCCCCTCGCCCACCCCGGCGGCGCTCTCGACGAGCGCCTGCGTGTAGGGGTGGGCCGGCCGGCCGAACACCGCCTCGGTCGGGCCGCGCTCGACGGTCTGCCCCTCGAACATCACGACGACCCGGTCGGCGAGCGTCGCGACCACCCGGAGGTCGTGGGTGACGAGCAGGGTCGACATCCCGCCCTCGGTGAGCTCCGAGAGCAGCGCGAGCAGCCGTGCCTGGACGGTGACGTCGACGGAGGTGGTCGGCTCGTCGGCGAGCAGCAGGGCCGGCTCGCAGGCGATGGCGATGGCGATGGCGACCCGCTGGCACTGCCCTCCCGAGAACTCGTGGGGGTGGTCGTCTACCCGTTCGCCCGGGTTGGGGATACCGACGCGACCGAGCAGCGCGACCGTACGCTCGCGTGCCTCGCGCTCTTGCACGTCCCGGTGGAGCGTGATCGCCTCGGCGATCTGGTCGCCGACGCTGTAGACCGGATCGAGCGCGCTCCGCGGGTTCTGGAAGACGTGGGCGATCCGGTTGCCGCGGATCCGTCGGAGCGCGTTCTCCTCCAGGTCGGTCAGCGTCTCCCCGTCGAATCGGACCTCACCGGTCACCGTCGCCGTCTCGGGGACCAGCCGGGTGATCGTCTCACAGGTCACCGTCTTCCCGCTGCCGGACTCGCCGACGAGCGCGACGGTCTCCCCCCTGTCGATCTCGAATGAGACCCCGTCGACGGCGCGGACGACCCCTTCCTCGGTCGGGATCCGTGTACGCAGCCCCTCGACCGAGAGCAGCGGATCGCTCATCGCTCACCTCGCGGGTCGAGCGCGTCGCGGATCCCGTCGCCGGCCAGCTTGAACGCGACCAGCGTCAGCGCGAGCGACGCCGCGGGCAGGGCGGAGACCCACCAGACGTCGAGCGGGGTGATCGCGAGGTCGTGAAACCGATCGGCGGGGCTGCCCGCGGAGACCGTCTGACCGAGGCCGTCGGCGATCGTCTCGCCCCACGAGTACGCCTGTGCGTCCTCGAAGCCGAGGAAGGCGATCCCCGCCTCGGTGAGGATCAACACCGGGATCAGGTGGAACACGGCCGGGACGACGGTGTTCGTCACGTTCGGGAGCAGGTGCGCCTTCGCGACGGAGCCCTTGCTCGCACCGGCGGCCCGGGAGGCGAGGACGTAGCCCTCCTCGCGGCGCTGGAGCACCTCGCTCCTGACCAGACGCGCGATGCCGCCCCAGCTGAGCAGGCCGAAGACCACGAGGAGGACGAACAGCGACGGTCCGAGGTAGAACATCAGCACGAAGTAGATGAGGATGGCGGGAACCGAGAGCTGGAGGTCGACGTAGGCCATCAGGAGGTCGTCGACGATCCCCCCGTAGGTCGCGGCGGCGACGCCGACGAGCGTCGCCAGCGGGACGACGAGGCCGACCGCGACGACCGAGACGTAGAGCGCGGTCCGTGCGCCGAGGACGAGCAGGTGTCCCATCGTGTGCCCCCGGTGGTTCGTCCCGAGGGGGTACTCCCCGGTCCCGTGACAGACCCGATCGAAGCCCTCACCCGTGATCCCACCGGGACAGTCGCTCGTCGCGGAGGCGGGCACCGTCTCCCCGACCGGCGGGAGGTACTGGACGCCCGGGTCGAGCGTCGGGCTGCCGAGCAAGCCTGGTCCGAACAGTCCGGCGAGGAAGAAGAGCCCGAGGTACGAGAGGCTCGCCGCGGCGAGCGGTCGCGAGCGAAGCCGTCGAACGACCCGAAACACCGACCGGCGGTTCCGCACCGCCGGAACGACCCCGTAGGCGAGAAGGACGACGAGCGCGAGGAGGAAGAGCCAGTCGACCGCCGTGACGTTCCACGTCCCGACGAGGTAGACGCCCGCGACGTACCGGTCGTAGAGGACGAGCGCGGTGAGCGCTACGAGGCCGACCGCGAGCACCGCACGCTCCGGGCGAACCGGCCGTCGTCGCCCCTCCACCGCCTCCCAGTCGATCCGCTCGAACCGGGCTCCACCTCGCTCGCTCGGAGGGCTGTCGTCGAACGTACCACCGCGTCCGACCGTTCCCCCGTCCGGCCGTCCGGCCGAGGGGGCGTCGTCCATCTGAACGTCCGCGTCGAGACGGAGTACCGATATAACTGTTTCCCTCCGTGAACGTTTATGTGACTGGGAGGTAAAGCCGAGAGAGAGAATCGATGACCTCCCCTCGGCCCGGTGAGGCGCGGTGAGCCTGCGTCGGCTCCTGCTCAGACGGCTCGCCCTCGGCACCGTCGCGCTCTGGGGCGTCCTCACGGTGCTGTTCGTCCTGTTCACGCAGACCTGGGACTGGGCGCTCGCTCGTGAGACCGGGCCCGCACGGATGGGCGGTGCGGACGAAGAGGAGGTCGCGGAGCTGGAAGCCGAGTACCTCGCCGACCGCGGACTCGACGGCCCGTTCCACGAGGCCTACCTCACCTTCCTCGCCGACACGCTGACGCTCCGGTGGGGCGAGTCGTTCGAGACCGGCGAGGCGGCGGGCCCGCTAGTGGTCGAGGCGATCGCGCGCACCGCCCTCTACGTGCTTCCGGCGGTGGCACTGGCCGTCGCCGCGGGCGTCGGGATCGGGCTCTACGCGGCGACGAGCGATCGGTCGAGGCTCTCCGGGACCGGACGTGGGCTCTCGTATCTCGCCTTCGGCGTCGCGAACTTCTGGGTCGGGGCGCTCGCGCTGGTCTACGTCTTCGGCTACGAGACCGCCGACAGCGGGGTGACGTTCGCCCGCTCGCGCGGTGTCGTGGTCTACCTCGACGGGGAGGCGCTCGCCGCGGGCACGCTCCCGTTCGCCTTCGAGTATCTCCTGCCCGTCGTCCTCGTCGCCTCGACGCTCCTCGCCGGCGTGGTGAGCTACGCCCGGGCGTACTCGATGGAGTACGTCTCCGCC
>SKWB01000095.1 GCA_007129135.1 Halococcaceae archaeon
CGACCGTGTCGGGGTCTGCGCCCATGATGAACGCCCAGTACTGCCAGACGTCGAGGAAGGGGATCACGCCGAAGACGGTCGTGAACGGGAAGTAGTTCCGGAGCGCGTTGCCGAACTCCGCCCGGTAGGCCCAGATCTCGCTCGGAACCAGCCCGATCCGGCCGAGGGCGATCCAGAGCAGGATCAGGATCGCGATCACGCCGCCGATCCCGAGCGCCCAGGTGATCCGCTTCGAGCGTTTGATCTCCTCGTATCGCTGCTGGACGTCGGTGTTGTAGCTCATACGTTCCCTCGCACGACCTCGTCGCTCGCCGAACTCCCCGTGGCGATCTCGGCGTCATCGGTTTCACCCTCCTCGTAGCCGTGTTCGAGCGTGTCGTAGATCTCGTCGACGACCTCCAGGTCGAAGTCGTCCTGGTAGCCGTCGAAGAGCAGTTCGCCGTCCTTGAGCCCGAGGAACCGGACCCCAAACTCGCGGGCGAGGTCGACCTGGTGCAGGCTGACGATCGAGGTGATATCCCTGTCCTCGGCGGCGTCGCGAAGATAGCGCATCACGGTGCGTGAACTGGAGGGGTCGAGGCTCGCGACCGGTTCGTCGGCGAGCATGATCTTCGGCTTCTGGACGAGCGCGCGCGCGATGCCGACGCGCTGTTGCTGGCCGCCGCTCATTCGGCGGGTCTGTTGCTGGGCCTGATCGAGCAGGCCGACGGCGTCAAGCGCCTCGAGCGCCTCCATCTTGTCCTCGTGGTCGTTCATCTGGAGCGCGCTTCGGACGAAGTCGGTCCGGCCCAGAGCGCCGGTCAGCGCGTTGCCGTAGGCGCTCATCTGCCCGATGATGTTGTGCTGCTGGAAGATCATCGCGACGTCCTCGCGCGGACCGGTCACCTCCTCGTCGTCGATGTAGACCGCGCCCTCGGTCGGTCGAGTCAGCCCCGTCATACAGCGGAGCAACGTCGACTTCCCCGCCCCGGAGATCCCCAGCATGACGACGAACTCGCCGGCAGGAATCTCGAAGGAGACGTCCTTCAGCGCGTGGACGTTCCCGAAGGATTTGCTCAGGTTCTCCACTCGTATCGTGCTCATAGGCGGTGGTGTGTTCGGTAATCTTCCCGTTCGATGGTTTAGTGTGTCGGTTTCGGCTACTCGACGTCGCCGAACTCGAGACCCAGTTCCTCCTGGACGTCGACGATCGGCTGCAGGTCGTCCATACCGCCCTCGCGCACCCCGGTGAACCAGAGGACGTTCTCCGCGTCCTCGTCCGGAATGAGGTCCTCCTCTTCGGCGTCGAGCAGCGCCTCAGTGATCGCGTCGCGGGCGGGCGAGTCCCAGTTCGACCGGGCGACGATCGGCGCGTTCGGGATCGGGTCCGACTCGCCGATCAGCTGGAGTTCCGGCTCCTCGGTTCCGGCGCTCTCCTCGTAGTGGGGCATGTTCTCGAAGAACTCGTCTGAGAACTGCTCCGCAGGGATGTGGTCGACGACGGCGAACTCGCCGGTGCCGGCGGCCATCACGTCGCCGCGGTTGATCAGTTCCTCGCGGGCGGTCGCGTGGTCGGAGTAGTTCGCGGTGAAGTCGACCGGATCGCCCATCGGGGCGTCGCCGATGTCGAGTCCCGCCTGACTCAGCATGTAGAGCGGATAGAGGCCGCCGCTCACCGAGAGGTTGTCCGAGAACGCTATCTCGTGACCCTCCAAGTCGGTCAGTTCGTCGATCTCGTTGTCCGGAAGCGTCGTGATCGTCGCGTAGTAGACGTCGGAGCCGTAGGCGATCCGAATGCCGATGATGTCGACGACGTCCTCGCCGGCGATGGCGGCCGAGGGCGAGGCGTCCGCGATGTGCGCCTGGTTGTTCCGCAGCGATTCGAGCGTCGCGGAGTAATCAGAGGTCGGCTGGAGTTCGATCTCGTAGCCGGTTTCGCTCTCCAAGTACTCCTTCATCGGGCCGTACTCCTCTAAAATGTCCGTGTCGGACTCCGCCGGGTTGAGGACGTAGTTGATCACTTCGTCGTCGTCATCGTCGTGGTCGTCCCCACCGTCGTCGTGATCGTCCCCGTCGTCGCCGCCGTCCGCTCCGTCGTCGGCCGGGTCGGCGCCGTCGTCCGCTGGGTCGTCGGCACCGTCGTCGAGACATCCTGCGAGCCCCGTGATCCCAACCGCCCCCGTGAGTTTCAGGAAGTTCCGTCGGTTGCTGTCCGTCGCGCCGGGTTGTGTGCGCCGCATCACGTTGATCTATTCGGCGTCTGTAATGAGAGTTCCTATGTCTGATTCGTATAGGTATCGTTCCCTCAGTAACGCTATAGAGACCTGTCGGCCGAACGGTGTCGATCGCGTCTCCCACGCGACAGAGCCGTCGAGGCTCCACGCAGTGTCGGTTCGGGAGTCGAGAACTCCTTCCCGGTTTCCCGCCGTTTTCGGTGCGTCGGTCCGCCGTGAGAACGAACCGTTTCGGTGATACGATCGAGACCGATCGCCACCTGAAATCCTATAGAGCGTGGGATCGGTTCGCACGGAAAACGCTCCGAATGGTCGAATATATAGCGCTCGATCAGACCGAGAGGGGCGCACGTGCCGCTTCGAGGACGTCGTCGTGGACCGCGCCGTTCGACGCGACGATCCCCTCGCTGTCGTGTCGCCAGCGCTCCCCGTGGACGTCGGTCACGCGGCCGCCCGCCCGCCGGACGAGGTGGACGCCCGCCACCGTATCCCACGGGTTCGCAGCGCCCTCGTAGAACACCCCGTCGATACCCCCGTCGGCGACCGCGGAGAGCGCGGCCTGTGCGCAGCCGAACCGGCGCATGTCGCCGAAGCGCTCGACGATCGCCCCCGCCGCGGCGGTGTACTCCGCTCTGTGGTCTCTGTCCCACCACATCGTCGGGATGACGGTACAGCGCTCGGGGTCGGTCCGGTCGCTCACACTCGTCTCGACGCCGTTTCGCCGGGCCGTCTCGCCCCCGACGTACCGGTCGCCGAGTGCGGGCATGACGTTCGCCGCGGCGACCGGGTCGCCGTCGACCACGGCCGCGACGCTCGTCGCCCAGACGGGGATCTCGCGGACGAAGTTGTTCGTGCCGTCGATCGGATCGACGATCCACGCCGCGCCCTGCTCGGGGACCTCCTTCAGCGCACCCTCCTCCTCGCCGACGATCGCGTCGTCCGGAAACGCCTCCGTGAGCACCGCGATCACGCGCTCTTGGGCCTCGCGGTCGGCCTCCGTCACGACGTCGGTCTTCTCGCCTTTCGTCTCCACCGCGATCCCGCGCCGGAAGCGAGAGAGCGCCACGTCGCCGCCCGCGCGGGCGGCGCGCTCCGCGACGGCGATCCGGTGTGCGATGTCGTCCATACCGGGAGGCGCCCGGCGAGGAGTATACGCGCTCCGGTTCGTCCCGGGCCGACCGGTTTTTGTCCCCGCCTCGCAAAGCCCGGCCATGCAGGCGATCAAGGACGCCGTTCACGACTACGTCGACCTCTGTCCGCTCGCCGCGGACCTCCTCGACACGACCCCCCTCCAGCGGCTGCGACACGTCCGGCAGCTCTCGACCGTCGCGCTCGTCTACCCCTCTGCGAACCACACCCGCTTCGAACACTCGCTGGGCGTCTACCACCTCGCACGCGAGGCCGCAGAGCGCCTCGACTTAGACGACGAAGACGCCCTCCGGGTGCGTGCCGCCGCCCTGCTCCACGACGTCGGTCACGGCCCGTTCGGCCACCAGACCGAACCCGCGATCGAACGCCACCTCGGTAGACACCACGACGAGGTCGAGGATCTGCTCTCGGCGACCGGCGTCGCGGACGTGCTGGCCGATCACGGACTCTCGGTACCCGAGGTCGCCGAGACGATCGCGGGGGAGGCGGAGTACGGCCGACTCGTCTCCGGCGACCTCGACGTCGATCGGATGGACTACCTGGTGAGGGACGCCCACCACACCGGCGTCCCTTACGGGACGGTCGACCACGGCCGGCTCCTCCGGGCGTTCGAGTACAGGGAGGGGAGACTCGTGCTCTCGGAGGGGAACGTCGCGACCGCCGAGAGCGTGCTCGTCGCCCGGACGCTGATGAACGCGACGGTCTATCGCCACCACGTCTCGCGGATCGCGGGGGCGATGCTCGACCGAGCGGCCGAACGCCTCCTCGGGGCCGGCTTCGATCCCGAACGGTTCGCCCGCCTGACCGACCACGAACTGCTGGTGGCGTTCGGAGAGCGAGAGGCGACCGCGGAGGTCGCCCGACGGCTCGGAGAGCGCGATCTCTACAAACGCGCGGGCTGGTGGACCTGGGAGGAGGTCCCCGAAGCGCTCGTCGACAACTCGTATCTCGACGTACGCACGCTCGAACGGAAGGTCGCCGGCCTCGCCGGGGTGGAAGAGAGAGACGTGATCCTCGACAACCCCGGCCGACCGTCGATTCCCGAGTCGGGGGCGCACGTCGTGGTCGACGGCGAGGTCGAGAGGCTCGCCGACGTCTCGACGCTCGTCTCGGGCCTCGGCGCGTGTGCGCGCGAGCAGTGGCGCCTGGGCGTCTACGCCCCCGACGAGCACGTCGGTGCGGTCTCTGCGGCCGCGAGCGAGGTCCTCGGCACCGATTAGATCCGTCCGTACGGACGGACAGCACTCCGTATCAGATCGACGCCCGAAAGAGGCGTTTGGGGCTCGCGAACGTCCGCACGCCGTCCTCGCCGTACTCGATCGAGAACGCCTCGACCGCACCCGCCGGTGGATCCGAAAAGCGCTCGGCGAGTCGCTCTCGGCGCTCTCTCGACGTACCGATCCGCGCCACCCAGTCGTCGTACGTGAGCGTCTTCGAGACCGGGACCGACTCCTCGACCGAGAACCCCTCCGCTTCGAGCATCGACTGCCACTCAGGGAGCGTATACGACCGGACGTGCGTGGGGTCGCGCAGCCGTTCGACCCCGTTCAGGAACGCGTCGAGGTCGGGATCGGCGGGCGCGACGTTGTCCTCGACGATCAGAGAGCCCCCCGGGCGGAGGACGCGGGCGGCCTCCGCGACGAACCGTTCCGGCTCCGGGAAGTGGTGGGCCGCGATCCGGCAGGTCACCGCGTCGAACCCGGCGGTGAAGGGGAGGCGTTCGGCGTCCGCGACGACGCCCTCGACCCTCTCGATCCCGTCGGCGGTCGCCGCCATCGCCGGGGCCACGTCCGCCGCGACGACCTCCTCGACGCCGACTCCCACGAGCGCACGCGCGGTGTGGCCCGCCCCGGTCCCCACGTCGAGCACTCGGTCCGCATCGCCACACCACCCGGCGATCAGGTCGAGGTCCTCGCCCTCGCGATGGGCCGTGACCTCGGCGTAGTCGGCCGCCGCCCGGTCGAAGCTGTCGGCGGTCGTCCGTTTCCGCTCCGATCCCCTCATCGGTACCGGTTCAGCCGCTTCTTCAGCCGTTTGGCCGCCTCGCCGGCCGCCCGGTCGAAGCGTTCGCCCTCGCCCGCGAAGATGATCCCCCGCGAGGAGTTGACGAGGCCAGTGCCACCCGAGAGGCCGAACTCGACGGCCGCCTCGGCGTCGCCGCCCTGCGCACCGATGCCCGGGACCAGAAACGGGAGGTCGGGGACCTGCTCCCGGAGCGACTCCAGTTCCTCGGGGGCGGTCGCGCCCACCACGAGCCCGACGTTCCCGTTCGCGTTCCAGAGCTCACAGAGCGCGGCGACGCGCTCGTAGACCGTCTCGCCGGAGGCGAGTTCGAGGTCCTGGAGGTCCGCACCCCCAGGGTTCGAGGTCCGACAGAGCACGAAGACGCCCTTTCCCTCGCGCGAGAGGAACGGTTCGAGCGAGTCCCGACCCATGTAGGGGTTGACGGTGATCGCGTCGGGAGCGTGGCCGCTGCCACGACTCTCGAGAAGGCCCGCGTACCGTCTCGCCGTGTTGCCGATGTCGGCCCGTTTCGCGTCCAGGACCACTGGAACCCCCTTCCCGTGGGCGTACGCGATCGTCTCCGTGAGCGCCCGCCAGCCGTCGGGGTCCTCGTAGAACGCGGCGTTTGGCTTGTAGGCCGCGGCGTGTTCGTGCGTCGCGTCGATTATCCGGCGGTTGAACGCCCAGCGCGGGAGGTCGTGTTCGGCGAGGTGCTCGGGCAGTCGATCGGGCTCGGGGTCGAGGCCGACACAGAGGACGCTGTCGGCCCGTTGGATCCGCTCGCCGAGTCGCTCGAAGAAGTCCATACCCACGCGACTCCCGGCGAGCACCTGATACTGTCGACTGTGGCCCGCGACGGGCTCTCGCCGTCACTGCGATGGAGGAGACCCTCACTGAGGGACGGCGACGGTACCGACGGTCCCGTTCGGGTAGGCTCAAATCCCCCGGGTGCGTACGGGGGCTATGGCACCCGACGCGGTCGTGTTCGACCTCGATTACACCCTCGCGGTGGCCGAACGTGACCGCCAGACGCTGCTCGACGAGGCCGCGGCCGCGGTCGGTACGTCGCCGATCGGTCGCGACGAGTACCACGACGTCCACCTCGCGAACCACTCCCACGAGACCCGCGCACCGATCTTCGCCGAACTGATCGAGGGGAGCGAGACCGACGCCGACCGGGTCGCGACCGCCTACCGCGAGGGTATCGCCGCCTCGCTCAGGCCGGTCGACGGCGCGGAGGCGATGATCGAGGAGCTCAGAGAGGAGTACCGCGTGGCTCTCCTGACAAACGGCCCGAGCGTCGCCCAGCGCGACAAGCTCGCCACGCTCGGCTGGGAGGGGCTGTTCGACGCGGCGATCGTCACCGGAGAGATCGGTACCGGAAAGCCCGACAGACGGGCGTTCGAGGCGATCTGCGAGGCGGTGTCGGTCTCCCCTACCGACGCGGTCTACGTCGGGGACGAGGTCGGAACCGACGTCCACGGCGCCAGCGGCGCCGGGATGTACGCGATACAGGTACTCTACCCCGGTGGGCCGAAGCCCGACGCGACCGCGACCGCGCACGTCGAGCGCTCGCACCTCCCGACCGACCTCCCACCCGTCGTCCGGCGGATTAGCTAGCGCGAGCGACCGCGGAGAGCACGTCCGTCGCCCGCTTCACTGCCGCGCCACTCTCCACGAAGACGAGCGTCCTGGGGGGCTCGACCGCCTTCGGTCTGACCCGGATCCCCACCTCACGAGCCGCGCTCGCTGCACGGTCGGGGGCCGCGCGACACTCGATCCGGATCCGATCCGGCTGGACGAAGACCTCCGCGAACGGCTCGCCCTCCCGCACGATCCGGTAGGCGAGCGCGCCGTCGGCCGTCGGCTCGACGTCGGGATCCGCATCGGCGAGCGCGAGCAGGTCCAAACCACTGTCCTCGCGGCCGTCGATCTCCGAGGCCAACAGCTGTGCGATCCGTTTTCCATCGGTGATCCTGCGTTCGACCATCAGCGCTCGCGCTCCCCCGCGAGGATCTCCCTCGTCATCCGGACCTCCTCCCCGACGTCGATCCCCCGGCGGTGAGCGAAGAGGACCGCCGCGGTCTCGATCGTCACCCCACGCTCGGCCTGGAGCTCGTTGATACCCGCGACCGCACGCTGTTTCTCGATACCGGCAGCGACCAGCGAGTCGAGCACCCGCTCGAAGACCGACGGCGAGGAGAGCAGGTCCTCGTCGGGCGAGAACCCCTCGGGGATCGTCACCTCGCTCGGCGCGAAGGTGACGCGCAGCCCCTCGTCCGTGTGCTCGAGCAGCCCCTGTCCAACGGCGACGTCGATCAGGCGTTTCGACTGATCGGGCGAGAACCAGTCCCGGTCGAGCGAGAGCGCGACGACGAACGCGCTCTCCTCGATCGTCTCGGTGCCCGCCCGCTTGTACGGGGCGGCGACGGCGACGCGCAGGCTCATGGGCCGCCTGCGCGCCCCGCCGGCCTAAACGGTTCGTTGTCGATCCCGAGAACGAGGTGTTTTTGTAGCCGCCGGCTCTCTCTCGCGCCATGAACGATCACGGCCGGTCGATCAGGAAGCGAACCGGGGGGCGACGACGCCCGATCAGAAAGCGCCGAAAGCACCAGATCGGCGGCCACCCGACCGAGACGGTCGTCGGCGAGCCGAAGTTCAAGACCGTGAAGGCCCGCGGCACCACCGAGAAGGTCCGCGCGGTCTCGACCGACACCGTCACGATCGCCACCGACGACGGCACCGTTCGCGCGACGATCGAGGACGTCGTCGAGAACCCGGCGAACCCGAACTACGCCCGCCGGAACATCATCACGAAGGGCGCGCTCATCGAGACGACCGAGGGGCGTGCTCGCGTGACCTCCCGACCCGGCCAGGACGGACAGGTCAACGCCGTCCTCGAGAGCTGAGGATCTCTTTTCACTGTTCGGTCGGAGAGCGCGCCGGATGCTCGAAGCGGAGGGCCTCCGCGAGTACCTGGTGTGGGAGATGCGACAGGGCGACCGGGATGCCGAACGCGAAGACGGGACCCGACGGATAGCCCCGGGCTGAGAGCGGGTCACGGTAGGGGGTGGTAGATCCGCTCGCGAGAGGGCTAGGACCGAAACGAGCCGCTCAGCGTTCGGGTCGCGGTGCCGCGTTCTGGAGGGCGGTCTCGGCGATGTTGCCGCCGTAGTCCGCGGTCCGCGAGAGCGAGTCGACGATCAGTCCGAGGTGTTGGGCCTGGAGCGGGTCGTCGAGCCCGCGGATCCGCTCGTCGACCGCGCGGGTGTGCTCGTCGATTCCCTCGACGTCCGCTCGCGCCTGGTTGGCGAGTCGCGTCGCGCGGTCGCTCTCGGCCTCGAGGAAGGCGTCCATCGCGAGTTCGACCACGGCGATGGCGTCGTCGTGGAGCGCGAGGAGGGGTTCGGCCACCTCCTCCGAGGTCGGATCGATCTCCAGCGAGAGGTCGGCGACTTTCGCCGCGTGGTCGCCGATGCGTTCGAGCTGTCTCGCGACGGAGTGGTGGTCGAAGCAGGCCTCGCGACCGATATCGAGGTCGGCCGCCGCGCTCGGGTTCCTGAGCATCGACCGGAACACCCGCGAGACCATGAACCAGAGCCGGTCGACGTCGTCGTCGCGTTCGCGGACGTCGTCCGCGAGGTCCGCGTCGTTCTCGACCGCGGCGGTCACGGCGTCGGAGAGCATCGTCACGGCGATCAGTCGCATCCGCGTCACCGCGTTGTGGACCGAGAGCTGTCCCGAGTCGAGCAGGTCCTGGAGCAACACCCGCGAGCCGGTCTCCTCGACGACCTCGAGGCCGACGAGCGCCTGTGTGGCGTCCCTGACCGAGCGGCGCTGGTCGGCGGTGATCTTCTCGGCTTCGAGCCTGATGAGGTCGAACCCGCTCACGTACATCGTCACGACCGCGCGGGTCAGATCCCTGCCGTGGACGTCGTCGATCTCGAGGATCCCCTCGATCGGATCCTCGTCGCGGCGCACCGAGAGCAGCAGCGAGTCGCCCTCCGGGTAGAACGTCACTTCGGAGCCGGCCGACACGCCGTGTGCTTCGGCCCACCGCTTCGGGATCGAGACGGTGAACGTCGATCCGCCGGTCACCTGGACTTTTCGCGTCTCCATGCGGGCACTCCGGAGCCGGCCGCAATAAACGTCCGTATATCTATACTGTCGTCCCGCCGATCGCCACGGATCGACATCTTCCGCCGACCGTGATCCGTACCGCGACCGTTCGGTCGGTATATAGAGTATATCGAGCGGTCGGATCCGACCGCTTGCACCGGAACGTTCGTGTCCTTCGATCGGAGAGTGGGGATTTACTGTGAATTACGGAGTCCACAATAGCGAACATAGTAGGGTATTTAGAGGTCCGACGAGGAGAAGGGAGTGATGGCACGGTCCGGCGGGAACGGAGGCGAATCGGTGTCACGTCGGGCGTTTCTCTGCGGCGTGGGGGCCGTCGTCCCGGCGGTCGCCGGCTGTATCGCCCGGGGTGAGGACAGCGGACTCACGGGTGAGGTGCTCGTCGACGGCTCGAACACACTCCTCCCACACGCCGCGGCCGTCGCCGAGGAGTTCCAGTGGCGGAACAACCGCGTCCAGATACCGGTCTACGGCTCGGGAACGGGTGCCGGCTTCCAGCGCTTCTGTGCGGGCGAGACCCACGTCCAGAACGCGAGCCGCGAGATCCTCGACGACGAGGCCGCCCAGTGCGAGAGCTCGGGCGTGGAGTACGTCGCGCTCGAGACCGCGCTCGACGGCCTCGCGGTGTTCGTCCACGCGGAGAACGACTGGTGTGACTGTCTCACCGTCGAGGAGCTGGACGAGATCTGGCGGTCGGGGAGCGACGTCGAGACGTGGGCCGACGTGCGAGCCGACTGGCCCGACGAGGAGATCGACCTCTACGGCCGCGACACCGGCTCCGGGACGTTCGACTACTTCACCGAGGCGATCACGGGGGAGATCGGCGCGATCCGCTCGGACTACTCGGCGAGCGCCGACACGAACGTGATCGTCCGGGGCGTGCGGGGCAACCAGTACGCCCTCGGCTTCGGCGGTGCCGGCTACTACTACGAGAACGAAGAGGAGCTCTCGCTCGTGGGCATCGACGACGGGGACGGCTGTGTCGAGCCGACGCTGGAGACGATCGAGTCCGGCGAGTACACCCCGCTCACCCGGCCGATGTTCGCCTACGTCAACCTCGCGGAGTTCGAGCGCGAGGCGTTCCGCGAGTTCGTCCGCTTCTACTTCGAGGAGGTCGACGACCGGGGCTACGAGATGGGTCGCGAGGCCGGGATCGTCGAGGAGGGCGAGGAGCTCACCTGGACGGGGTGGGCCGCCCGCCGCGTCGGCTACTACGCGGTGCCCGACGAGACGATCGAGGAGGAGCGCGCCCGGGTCGAGGAGCTGATCGGATGAGCAGCACGGATCTCACCCGGTCGGCGACCGGCGTGGGGGGGCGGACGGACAGCCTCGTCCGGTACGTCTTCTTCGCCTGTGCGGCGCTCTCGGTGCTCACCACGGTCGGGATCATCGTCGTCCTGCTCGAGGGCTCCGTCGAGTTCTTCCGAACCGTCTCGGTGATCGAGTTCCTCACCGGCACCGAGTGGTCGCCGCTGATCGAGCCGGTGAGCTACGGCGTGCTCCCGCTCGTCTGGGGCACCCTCGTCATCACCGTCGGGTCGGCGCTGATCGCGATCCCGATCGGGACGGCGACGGCGATCTACCTCTCGGAGTACGCCGATCCGGGGGTCCGGTCGGTCGTGAAACCGATCCTCGAGATCCTCGCGGGGGTTCCGACGATCGTCTACGGCTTCTTCGCGCTCTCCTTTATCACCCCACAGCTACAGCGGTTCCTCCCGTGGGAGGTCGGGACGTTCAACGCCGCCGCGGGCGCGATCGTCGTCGGGATCATGATCATCCCGATGGTCTCCTCGCTCTCGGAGGACGCCATGCACGCGGTGCCCGACGAACTGCGCGAGGGCGCGTACGGCCTCGGAGCGACCAGGTACGAGGTCTCGACGGACGTGGTGCTGCCGGCGGCTGTCTCGGGCATCCTCGCCTCGTACGTGCTCGCGCTCAGCCGGGCGATCGGCGAGACGATGGCGGTCACCCTGGCGGCGGGGATGGCCGCGCAGTTCACCACCAGCCCGTTCGAGCCGATCCAGACGATGACGGCGTACATGGTCCAGATCGGCATCAGCGACGTCTCGGTGGGGTCGATCGGCTACCAGAGCCTCTTCGCCGTCGGCCTCACCCTCTTCGTGATGACGCTCTCGATGAACCTCGCGAGCATGTGGATCCGATCGCGGTACAGGGAGGAGTACCGATGAGCACGACCGACCCGTTCGCCGACGTCTCCGATCTCGATCGAAAGCGGACGATCGGCCGGGTCTTCGTCGGCCTCTGTATCGCCTCGACGATGGTCGGGATCGTCGCGCTCGTCACGCTGCTCGCCGACGTCATCTACGAGTCCTGGGGCTGGCTCTCGGTCGACTTCCTCACCTACCCGCCCTCGCGCTTCCCGGAGAACTACCTCCCCGGCGGCCGCGGCGCTGGCATCTACCCCGCGCTCGTCGGCTCGGTCTTCCTGATCGCGCTCACCGCGCTCTTCACCGTCTTCCTCGGCGTCGGCGCGGCGGTCTACTTGGAGGAGTACGCCCCCGACACGAGGCTGACGAGCCTGATCGAGGCGAACATCGCGAACCTGGCGGGCGTGCCGTCGATCGTGTATGGACTCCTGGGCCTCGCCGTCTTCGTGCGCTTCGTGGGAATGGGCCAGAGCTTACTGGCAGGGGCGCTCACGCTCACCCTGCTGATCCTCCCGATCGTGATCGTCGCCGCCCAGGAGGCGCTTCGAGCGGTGCCCGACTCCCAGCGCGAGGCGGCCTACGGCGTCGGCGCGACGAAGTGGGAGGTGATCCGCGACGTCGTCCTGCCCGCGGCGCTTCCCGGGATCATGACCGGGACGATCCTCTCGCTCAGCCGTGCGATCGGCGAGACCGCCCCGATCCTGATGGTCGGGGCGGCGACCTCGATGTTCGTCGCGCCCGACTCGCTGCTCGGGCCGTTCGCGGCGATGCCGATGCAGATCTTCGACTGGGCGCGCCTGCCGCAGGCGGAGTTCCAGCACGTCGCCGCCGCCGGTATCGTCGTTCTGCTCACCGTGCTGCTCGCGATGAACGCCCTCGCGATCTACATCCGCTACCGGTTCGAGACCGACCTATCATGAGTGAAACCACACCCACCATCGAGACCAGCATCGACACCGAGACCGACAGCCAGCGAG
>SKWB01000312.1 GCA_007129135.1 Halococcaceae archaeon
AGAGGAGCTCGTCGAGGAGAGCGGCTACGCCGACGTCGAGATCGAGCTCCACGCTCCCGCGGGCCGGTATCTGGGCGACATCGAGATCGCACAGGCGGTGACGGGCTACATCGACGACCTCCCGAACGTCTCGATCGAGCTCGAACAGCGCGAGTTCTCGAGTCTCGCCGACGAGATCTTAGACGGCGACATGGACACCTCCCCCGAGTTCTTCATGATCGGCTGGGGTAACACCACCTTCGACGCGAGCCAGACGATCATCCCGTGGTTCGGCGAGGGGACCTCCACGCAGGCGTTCGTCGACGAGGAGGTCTACGGCCTGATCGAGGAGGCACAGAACGAACCCGACGAAGATGCGAGAGAGGAGGTGCTCCTCGAGACGAACGAGTACCTCCACGAGCAGGCGCCGTGGGTGTTCCTGAACCGGCAGTACAGCGTCTACGGTATCAGCGACCGGCTGGACTGGGAGGCCAGACAGGACGAACACATCCTCGCGAGAGAGATGAATCTACAGTAGCACCGACCACGACCTACCATCGAGATATACTGAATGTCGCTAGCACGGTTCATCATCAGCCGAGTGCTCCAGGGGCTGTTCGTCATCTGGGGCGTCATCACCGTCGTCTTCCTGTTGCGTTTCGTCACGCCGGGAAGCCCGGTCGACGCGGTCGCCCCGCTCGACGCCTCGCCAGAGCTTCGGGCACGGATCGCCCAGGAACTCGGTCTCGACCAGCCGATCTACGTACAGTACTTCGATTACCTCTTCGGCCTGCTCCAGGGCGATATGGGCTACTCCTACATCTCGGGGACGCCCGCGGCGGTGCGCGTCTTCGCCAGACTGCCGGCGACGATCGAACTCGCGGTGGCGGCGACGCTCGTCGCGCTCGTCTTCTCGATCCCGCTCGGCGTGATCAGCGCGACGCGGCGACACAAACCCGCCGACTACGCGGCGACCTCGTTCTCGCTCGTCGGCATCAGCACGCCGAACTTCTGGCTGGGGATCATGCTCATCCTGATCGTGTCGGTGAACCTCGGGCTCCTTCCGACCAGCAGACGCCCCATCGGGCTGCTGCCAGCGCTCGAACTGCTCGTCTTCCAGTTGGAGGTCACCGGAATCAGGACCTGGCTCGCGCACATGATACTGCCGGCGCTCACTCTGGGTACGTACTTCACGGCGCTGATCGTCCGGCTCACGAGAAGCGGTATGCTCGACGAACTCGGCAAGTCCTACGTGAGAGCGACCCGTGCGAAGGGACTGCCCGAGACCCTAGTCAGGTACAAACACGTGCTGCGGAACACGCTGATCCCGATCGTGACGATCCTCGGCTTGCAGTTGGGGACGCTGATCGGCGGGGCGGTGATCACGGAGTTCGTCTTCTCCTGGCCGGGGCTCGGGACGCTCGTGATCAACGCGATCACGAGCCGTGACTGGACGATCATCCAGGGTTCGTTGATCGTCATCGGCGCCGGGTTCGTGATCGTGAACACCGCCGTCGACGTGCTCTACGCGACGATCAACCCGCAGGTGATCTACGACTGATGCTCACGGACAGAACGAAACGGAACCTGAAACGCGAGCTGAGACACAGCCTGATGGCGAAGGTGGCGCTCGTGACGGCCGTCCTCATCTTCCTCGTCGCCCTGTTCGCCCCGTTCGTCGCGCCGTACGACCCGACGACGCAGGAGCTCGCCGGATCGAACCTCCCCCCGCTGGGCATCACGGAGACGACCGAGACGACCGCGCTGGTCGACGGGGAGATGACCCGCGTCGAGGAGGAGGTCGCGGGCACCGCCGCCCACCCCCTGGGGACGGACGCGCTCGGTCGGGACATGCTCTCGCGGGTGATCTACGGCGCGCGGACCTCCCTGCTCGTCGGGATCCTCGGGACGGCGCTCGCCGCGGTCTCGGGCGTGAGCGTCGGGATGGTCGCGGGCTACTACGGCGGAAAGGTCGACGACGGCCTGATGCGCTTTGCGGACATCATGCTCGCGTTCCCGGCGCTGGTGCTCGCCATCGCGCTCATCGCGCTGTTCGGCTCCGGCCGCCTGCTCGTGCCCGACCCCTGGGTCGAACTCGGGCTGGTCTCGAACCGGCCCGAACGGTTCGTCTTTCCAGGGACCGTGACGCTCGTCGTCGCGCTGGTCAACTGGGTCTGGTTCGCCAGGATCGCCCGCGGCGAGGCGCTCTCGGTCCGCGGCGAGGAGTACGTGAAAGCCGCCCGCTCGATCGGTGCATCGGACGGCTACATCATCCGAAAACACGTCCTGCCCAACAGCATCACGCCGATCCTCGTACTCGCGACGATCCAAGTCGCCGCGATCATCCTCCTCGAGAGCTCGCTGTCGTTTCTCGGCTTCTCGGGGACGACGCTCTCGTGGGGCTTCGACATCGCCCAGGGGCGTGACCGGCTCGCGACCTCCTGGTGGATCGCGAGCATGCCCGGGCTGGCGATCGTCGTGAGCGTCGTCAGCATCAACCTCCTCGGCGACTGGCTTCGCGACGCCCTCGATCCGGGCCTCGAGGGCGCGGGGGGTGGTGGCGGTGCCTGAGCGCGAGGTGCTGAAGGCGAGGGGGCTCACCACGCGCTTTTTCACCGACGAGGGGCAGGTGAACGCGGTCGAGTCCGTGAGCTTCGACGTGCGTGCGGGCGAGATATTCGGCATCGTCGGCGAGTCGGGAAGCGGAAAGAGCGTCACCGCGCTCTCGGTGCTCGACCTGGTGGAGTCGCCCGGGCGGGTCGTCGACGGCGAACTCTGGTACAGGAACGAGGCGCTGGCCGATGAGATGGGCTCGAAACGGCCGGAGGCCGTCGACGGCGAGTTCGTCGACCTCCTCGGGCTCTCGAAGGGTGAGCGCCGGGCGCTTCGAGGGTCGGCGTTCAGCATGATCTTCCAGGACCCGATGAGCAGCTTCAACCCCTCGATAACGGTGGGAGAGCAGATCGCGGAGGCGGTCGAGGTCCAGCGTCGCGCACGGGCGAACCCCCGGTCGACGCGGTCGCGGACGCAGGGCTACGGCCTCGGCTCCTACCTGAGTTCGCTCGTCTACCCCTCGAACGAGTACGTCTCCGACGGGAGCCACGAGCGCGCGGTGACGCTGCTCGAGCAGGTCGGCATCCCCGACCCCGCCGCGCGAGCCGAGGAGTACCCCCACCAGTTCTCGGGCGGGATGCTCCAGCGGGCGATGATCGCGCAGGCGCTCGCCGGCGAACCCGACGTGTTGATCGCGGACGAACCGACGACCGCCCTCGACGTCACCATCCAGGCGCAGATCCTCAACCTGCTCCGGGATCTACAGGCCGAGACGGGGATGAGCATCGTACTCATCACCCACGACCTGGGCGTCGTCGCCCGGATGTGCGACCGCGTCGGCGTGATGTACGCCGGCGAACTCGTCGAGCGCGGCGAGCTCGCCGACCTCTTCGAGCGCTCGGTCCACCCCT
>SKWB01000388.1 GCA_007129135.1 Halococcaceae archaeon
GAGAACACGCGGGCGCTCGTGGAGGCCGAACGATGAGTTCCGGTACCGAGAGCGAGGCGAAGTTCGGCGAGTACGGCGGCCAGTTCGTCCCGGAGGCGCTGATGCCGGCGATCGAGGAGTTGACCGACGCCTACGAACGCTACGTCCTGGGGAACGAGGACGGGTTCGTGGACGAGTTCAGGGAGCGGCTCGCCGACTTCGGTGGACGACCGTTGCCGCTCCAGCGCGCCGATCGGCTCTCCGAGCGCTATGACACCGACGTCTACCTGAAACGCGAGGACCTGCTCCACGGCGGGGCGCACAAGCTCAACAACGCGCTCGGACAGGTGCTGCTCGCGAAGTACATGGGGAAAGAGCGGATCATCGCGGAGACGGGCGCGGGCCAGCACGGCACCGCGACGGCGATGGCGGCGGCCCACCTCGACTTCCCGTGTGAGATATACATGGGCGAGCGCGACATCGTCCGCCAGCGGCCGAACGTCTTCCGAATGCGGCTCAACGGCTCCGAGGTGAACCCCGTCTCCGCGGGGCGAGGCACGCTGAAGGAGGCGATCAGCGAGACGATGCGCGACTGGGCGGCCAGTGTCGAGACGACGCACTACGTGATCGGGAGCGTCGTCGGCCCGCACCCGTTCCCGCGGATGGTCCGTGACTTCCAGGCGGTCATCAGCGAGGAGGCGCGCGAACAGATCCAGCGGAAGGCAGGACGGCTTCCGGACAGCGTGCTCGCCTGCGCGGGCGGCGGCTCGAACACGATGGGGACCTTCCACCACTTCGTTCCGGACGATGAGGTAGCGCTCTACGCCGTGGAGGCGGGCGGCTCCTCGCTCTCGGTGGACGAGGAACGCGGCGTCGCGCCGAACTCCGCGTCGCTCTCGACCGGTTCGGATGGAGTGCTCCACGGGGCACGCACGCGGATCCTCCAGGACCGAGACGGCCAGATAATGGAGTCCCACAGCGTCTCCTCGGGGCTCGACTACGCGGGCGTCGGCCCCGAACTCGCCCACCTCGTCGACACCGGGAGGGTGACACCGGTGACCGTCGACGACGTCAGCGCGTTAGAGGCGTTCCACCGGCTCTCCCAGGAGGAGGGGATCATCCCGGCGCTGGAGACCGCCCACGCCTTCGGCTACCTCCACGAGAACCACACCGACCTCGGCGAGGTCGTGATCGTGAACGTCTCCGGTCGCGGGGACAAGGACCTCGAGTCGGTGATCGAGGAGACCAGTGAGAGAGAGATCGATGGCGCACCCGCGATGGACGTCTTTCAGGGAGTCGGCCGATGACGGGACGCGCGAACAGCGCGGCGCTCGCGGCGGCGTTCGACGAGGGACCGGCGTTCGTCCCCTACCTCGCGGCGGGCGACCCCGGCTACGACGCCTCGCTCCGCTACGTCGAGGCGCTCGACCGCGGCGGCGCGGACGTGATCGAACTCGGCCTGCCCTTCTCGGAGCCGATCGCGGAAGGCCCGACGATCCAGGGCGCGGTGACCCGGGCGCTCGACGCGGGGATGACCCCCGAACGGTTCTTCGAGTTCGTCACGGAGCTCGACGTCTCGGCCCCGCTCGTCTGTATGACCTACTACAACCTGATCTACCAGTACGGCGAACGGGAAGGTCCGACGCCGTTCGTCGAGCGCTCGGCGGCGGTCGGGATCGAGGGGTTCGTCGTCCCCGACCTCCCCGCTGAAGAGGCCGATCCGCTGCGCGAGGCGTGTGACGAACACGGCCTCGACCTGGTGTTCATCGTCGCGCCGACGACGCGCGGCGAGCGGCTCGAACGGATCCGCGAGCAGGTCTCGGGCTACCTCTACGTCCAGGCGCGCCTGGGTGTGACCGGCGTGAAGGCAGATGTGAGCGATCGGACCAGCGAGAGCCTCGACCGCGTGGCCGACTGGCCGGTGCCGAAGGCCGTCGGCTTCGGGATCAGCACGGGCGAGCAGGCGGCGGAGATCGTCGCCGGCGGCGCCGACGGGATCATCGTCGGCAGCGCGCTGGTCGACATCGTCGCCGAGGGCGACGGCGAGGAGACGGTCGAAGAACGCCTGGAGGCGACGGCACGGGAGCTGAAAGACGGTACGAGAAGAGGGTTCGAGCAACGCACGCCGCGAGCGGAACGGCCTTAAGAACGCTGTGCCAAGGACTCTCACCATGAACGCGAACGCGGGACTCGACGCACGACTCGGGCGGATCAGTTCGAACGGTAAGTACCTCATCGTCCCGATGGACCACGGGATCACCCTCGGCGCGGTGAAGGGGCTGAAGGAGATCGAGCGGACGATCGACGCGGTGACACGCGGCGGGGCGGACTCGGTGCTGACGCAGAAGGGGATCGCCCCGCGCGTCCACCCGAACACGAACGGCGCGGGCTACATCGTCCACCTGAACGCCTCGACGACGCTCGGGCCGGACACGAACGACAAGCGGATGACCGGCACGGTCGAGGAGGCGATCCGCGCGGGCGCCGACGCCGTCTCCCTTCATCTGAACGTCGGGAGCAACCACGAGCGCGAGCAGATCGAGGACCTCGCACGGGTGACCGACGAGGCCGGCCGGTACGGGATCCCGGTGCTGGCGATGACCTACGCCCGGGGAGCGAACCTCGAGGGCCCGGACCCGGAACACGACGCGACCTACCTCGCCCACGCCGCCCGCCTCGGCGAGGAACTCGGCGCGGACGTGATCAAGACGGCCTTCAGCGGCGACGCCGAGAGCTTCGCCCACGTCGTCGACTCGACGTCGTTACCCGTAGTGATCGCCGGCGGGGCGAAGGGGACCGACTACGAGACGGCCGAGGCGGTCCGCGGCGCGATGGACGCGGGGGCGGCGGGCGTCTCGATGGGTCGGTCGATCTTCCAGCACGACGACCCGGAGGCGATCGCCCGGACCGTGAGCGCGGTGATCCACGAGGACGCGAGCGCCGAGGAGGCACTCGAGATCTCCGGGCTGGCGATCGAGGCGTAAGCAGGTGGACCCGTTTTAGCCGTCGAAGACGGCCAACACGTATGGGACGTGCGAGCTTCGCGTTCGAGGACGAGACCGTGATCGTCACCGGCGGCGCGTCGGGGATCGGGAGAGCGTGTGCGCTCGGCTTCGCCGACGCCGGGGCGACCGTACTGATCGCCGACACCCAGGAAGAACCGAAGGACCCCGGTGAGGAGGTACCGACGCACCGGTTGATCGAGGAGTCCGGAGGGACCGCCGAGTTCGCCGAGTGCGACGTCTCGAATCCGGACGACGTCGAGGCGGTCGTCGAGGCCGCCCGCGAGTACGGCGGCGTCGACGTGATGGTGAACAACGCGGGGAGGTTCGCGGGCGGGTCGTTCACCGACCTGGCGGTCGAGACGCTCGACGAGGCGTACGGAGTGAACGTCCGGGGGATGTTCGTCGGGACGCAGGCGGCGGCGAGCGAGATGGTCGACTCCGGTACCGAGGGAGCGATC
>SKWB01000006.1 GCA_007129135.1 Halococcaceae archaeon
CGACCTGCTCCTGGGACTCGGTCGTCTCCTCGCTCGCCGACGTCTCCGTTTCCCCCTCGCTCGCCTCGCCCTCGACGTCGAAGGTGATGATCACCGTCCCCACGGGGACCATCTCGCCGGCGTCGGCGCGGATCTCCCGCACGCTGCCGTTCACCGGGGACGGGACCTCGACGACCGCCTTGTCGGTCTCCGCCTCGGCGACGACCTGGTCCTCGCTCACCTCGTCGCCGACCTCGACGTGCCACTCGACGATCTCCGCCTCCGCGATCCCCTCGCCGACGTCGGGGAGTTTGAACTCGCGGACCATCCTAGAACTCCGCCACCTCGCGGATCCCCTCGACGATTCGCGTCGCCTCGGGGAGGTAGTAGTCCTCCAGGGCGTAGAGCGGGAACGGCGTGTCGAAGCCGGTGATCCGCTTCACTGGAGCCTCCTGGTAGAGCAGTGCCTCCTCCTGGATCGTCGCGGTGATCTCGCCGGCCAGCCCGCCGCTCTTCGGTGCCTCGTGGACGACCGCCGCCCGTCCGGTCTTCCGGAACGACTCGAGGACCGTCTCCTCGTCGAGCGGCGACACCGTACGGAGGTCGACGACCTCGACGCTCACCTCGCCCTCCAACTGCTCTGCGGCCTCGAGCGTCGGGCGGGTCATCGCCCCGTAGGTGAACACCGAGACGTCCTCGCCCTCCCGTCGGACTGCCGCTTCGCCGATCGGCACCTCGTACGGCCCGTCGGGCACCTCGCCCCTGAACGCACGGTAGATCAGCTTCGGCTCGAGGAAGATCACCGGGTCCGGGTCGCGGATCGCCGAGATCAGGAGCCCCTTCGTGTCGTAGGGCGTGCTCGGGATGACGACCTTGAGCCCGGGGTAGTGCGAGAAGAACGCCTCCGTCGACTCGGAGTGGTGTTCCGGCGCACGGATCCCGCCGCCGTAGGGCGCGCGGACGACCAGCGGGCAGGTAAAGCGCCCCCGCGAGCGCGTTCGCAACCGGGCGGCGTGGCTCACGATCTGGTCGAACGCGGGGTAGATGAAGCCCATGAACTGCATCTCCGCGACGGGCCGCATCCCGTAGGCGGCCATCCCGATCGCGGTGCCGACGATCCCGCTCTCGGCCAGCGGCGTGTCGATCACGCGATCCCCGCCGAACTCGTCGAACAGTCCCTCGGTCGCGCGGAAGACGCCGCCGTTCTTTCCGACGTCCTCGCCCATGACGAGCACCCGCTCGTCCTCGTTCATCTCGTCGCGCAGGCCGTCGCGTACCGCCTGCACGAGCGTGAGGTTCTGGGTCTCCGGTTCCTCCACAGCCTGACTCATTTAGTGACCCTCCAGGAACGCCTCGTCGCCGTACGTCTCCCTGAGCGCTTCGAACTCCGCCGCCTGCTCGCGCAGGCGGTCGGGCATCCCCTCGTAGACGTGTTTGAAGATCTCCTCCGGTTCGGGGCGGGCGACGGATTCGGCCTCGTCGATCGCCTCCGCGACCTCATCCTTCACGCTCCCCTCGATCGCCTCGACGCCCTCGGTGTCGAGGTAGCCGTTCTCGAGCAAGAACGTCTCCATGCGGGGGATCGGGTCCTTCGCCTTCCACTGCTCGACCTCCTCCTCCTCGCGGTAGACCGAGGGGTCGTCGGCGGTGGTGTGTGCGCCGAAACGGTACTGGACCGCCTCGATCAGCGTCGGTCGGAGCTCTCCCTCGTCGGGATCCTTCGCCTTCTCGACAGCCCGCCTCGTGACCTCGTAGACCGCGAGGGGGTCCATCCCGTCGACCTGCACGCCTTCGAAGCCGTAGGCCTCGGCCTTCTGGGCGAGCGTCTCGCTCGCGGTCTGTCGTTCCCTCGGGACGGAGATCGCCCACTGGTTGTTGTTACAGAAGAAGACGTTCGGGGTGTCGAACACTCCGGCGAAGTTGAGCCCCTCGTGGAAGTCGCCCTCGCTCGTCGCGCCGTCGCCGAAGTAACAGATGAACGCCTCTTCACCCCCCTGGAGCTTCGACGCCCAGGCCGCGCCGGTCGCGTGACAGACCTGGGTGGCGATCGGCACGCTCACGGTGAAGATGTTCGCCTCTTCGGGGATCGCGTTGCCCGCCTCGTGGCCCATCCAGTAGAGCAGCGTCCGCTTTAGCGAGAGCCCGCGGACGAGCGCCGCGCCGTGTTCGCGGTAGCTCGGGAAGAGCCAGTCCTCGTCGTCCAGCGCGAACGCGCTCGCGATCTGTGCGCCCTCCTGGCCCGAGAGCGGGGGATAGGTCCCCATGCGGCCCTGACGCTGGAGGCTCACCGCCCGCTGGTCGAAGTGGCGGGCGAGCTTCATGTACCGGTACATCTCGACGAGTCGATCCTCGGAGAGTTCGGGAACCTCGCTCTCCTCGCGGACCTGGCCGTCCTCCGAGAGCACCTGTACCTGCTCGCCCGGGTCGCCTTGTAGAACACTCATGATCGAATCCTCCGCGACATACCCGAACGATCACCCGCACGCGTTATAGTGATTTCGTAACCATTGTTCACACGGTTCGATTCTCTGCACGATCGAGCAACGTCTTCACATAGCACGCAGAAAACCTGGGTGTCTGTCCGAAAGTAGCGCGCGAAACGGGCGCTTTTTCACCGGTGGCAGATATTGCCGACGATCCCCGGACGATCAGCCGCCCGCCGCGCGCGCCGCCCGTCTGGCCTCCTCGACGGAGCGGCCCTCCCGGACGAGCGCGTCGACGAACAGTTCGCCCGCCTTGTACGACGACCGGACCATCGGGCCCGACGCGCAGTAGAGAAACTCCAGTTCCTCCTCTGCGACCTGTCTCCAGGTATCGAAGACGTGCGGGTGGACGTACCGGTCGACCTCCAGATGCGTGCGCGAGGGCTGGAGGTACTGGCCGAGCGTGACGACGTCGACGTCCGCCTCCCGGAGGTCGCAGAGCGTCTGGTAGACCTCGTGGTCGTGCTCGCCGACGCCAAGCATGATCGAGGTCTTGCTGTAACTCTCGGACTCACGGGTGACCTGTTCGAGCACTCGCAGACTCTGGTCGTAGCCCGCCCGCCGGTCCCTGACGGGGAACTGCCGGCGCTCGACCGTCTCGACGTTGTGCGCGATCACGTCCGGTCGCGCGTCGATGATCTCCCGAACCAGCGCCTCCTCGCCCTGGAAGTCCGGGATCAGCACCTCGACGAGCACCTCCTCGTCCCGCCGTTTGATCTCGCGGATCGTCTCGGCGAAGTGGCCCGCACCCTGGTCCGCGAGGTCGTCCCGGTCGACGCTCGTGAGCACGACGTATTCTAACCCTATTTCGGCGATCGCCTCGGCGACGTTCGCCGGCTCGTCGGGGTCGAGCGGCTCCATCCCGCCCGTCGCGACGTCACAGAAGTTACACCCACGGGAACAGCGATCGCCCATCAGCATGAACGTCGCCGTCCCGGGGCCGTCCCGACCGGACCAGCACTCGCCCATGTTC
>SKWB01000070.1 GCA_007129135.1 Halococcaceae archaeon
CTGGTCGAGGAGGGCGCGATGGACCTCCACGCCGATCAGTACGCCCTCGACGAGATCAACACGGTCGCCGAGAAGCTCGAACACGGTGAGATCGAAGGGCGGGCCGTCATCGTCCCCTGAGGATCCCTACCTCATAGTTTCGGCTCGATTGATACTTCTGTTCCACACGAAGGGATAGTGCGCGAAACAGCAGGAACATCCCGAGGAAGCCCCAGAATCCGACGAATTTCAGTCGGCAGCGCCCTGACGAGCTGGATCCCCGTGACGTACAGCAGGACCGACGTTACCGTTGTACAACAGAACAGTACCCAGAACCAGCCCCTGGGTCGTCGAGTAACGGGTTCACCCCGGGACCCTAGCGGTGACCGCCGGAACCGGTATCGGGTCTCTCAACGGCCTTCTGGCCACCCTCGATCGTTCCCTTATGCTCCGATAATTCATACGACCATACACGTTTGTAAAGGAGAGGGAGACGGTCGCGCGGTTTTTCTCCTCGTCGATTGCAGTAGCTTTATATCGGGATATGGCAAACGCTACCGGTATGCGACGCCGTGACTACGTCAAGACGGTGGGAGCACTGACCGCAGGATCCGCAGTCGGCATGGCCGGCTGTATCGGGGACGACGACGACGGGGAGTACCCGAGCCAGTCGATCACCTGGATCGTCCCGTTCGGCGAGGGTGGGGGGACGGACACGTACGCGAGACAGATCCAGACGCCGTGGAACGAAGCCCTCGGTGAGAACCTCGAGATCGACAACCGCCCCGGCGCCGGCGGGCTCGAGGGGACGGGGGGGCTCCACGGGGCGGACGGGGACGGCTACACGATCGGGAACGTGAACCTCCCCTCGGTCGCGACGGCGTGGATCGTCGACGAGCCGGGCTGGGACATCACCGAACTCGAGGGGATCGGCTTCATCGGTCAGTACCCGTTCACGCTGATCATCAACCCCGAGTACGACCACATCGAGGACATGGACGACCTCGTCGACGCGTACCAGGACGGCGAGTTCACCCAGTTCGCGATGCAGGGGATCGGCCACTCGACGCACGCCATCTCGTTCATCCTGCGCGACGAGTTCGGCATGGAGTGGGAGGAGGTCGTCCCGTACGACGGCGGCGGACCGACCAGCGAGGCGGTCATCTCCGACGAGGTGTCGGTGGGGATCGCGACGGCGACCTCCGCACGCGGCCCCGTCGAGGGGGGCGACCTCAACGTCGTCGCGAACCTCGCGAGCAGCCCGACGGACGTCTTCCCCGACCTCGAACCCGTGACCGAGCTGGGCTACCCCGAGATCGACTTCATCGCCGAGACGACGCTCACGCTCTACGCGGCGCCGGGGACCGACGAGGAGAACATCGAGATCCTCACCGAGGCACTCGAAGAGGCCACCGAGGACGAGGACGTCCAGGACTGGTCCGAGGAGACCGGCAACGACGTCTCCTACGGTGGGCCCGACGAGGCCGACGAGCTGCTCGAAGAGGTGATCGAGGAGATCGAGGCCTCGGTCGACATCGAACAGCTCCGCGAGTAAACGACCGACGGATACGAACTCGATTCACCGTATGAGCACCAGAGAGCGGTTGGGGGAGATCGGGGAGACGCTGACCATGGAGCACGCGCTGTTGCTCACGTTCATGGGCGTCTCCGCCTACATGGTCGTCGGTGCGTTCGAGTTCTCGAGCGAGGCGGCGCTGTTTCCCTGGTTCACCGCGGGCGTCGTCATCGTCCTGGGGGCGTTGGTGTTGCTCAGGAGCGTGCTCCCGGCACCGATGCGCCGGTTCGTCGTCGACGAGGTCGACGTCCTCGAGACCGGCGGTGAGGAGTTCGAGGGCGAGGAGAGCGAGGCGGACGACGACGAAGAGGAGGAAACGGTCGCACACGGCGCGGTCGTCACCGGGGGGCTCTGTGTCGGGTACCTCGTCGGGTCGTACCTGTTCGGGATGCTCTGGGTGACGCCGCTGTTCGTGGTCGGGTACACCTACTGGCGGCGCCAGCCCGTGGTGACGATCGTCGGGCTCTCGGTGCTCTCGTTCGTGATCGCGTTCGTCTTCTACTGGGTGCTCAACCTCCCGATCGAGGAAGGGTTGATCCAGGAGCTGCTGCTATGACGTTCGGGGTGTTCGTCGAGGCGGTCGGCATGGTGTTCAGCTGGCCGACGATCGGCTGGGTCGTCGCGGGCGTGCTGATCGGGATCGTCGTCGGGGCGCTTCCGGGTCTGGGCGCGTCGCTCGGGATGGCGATCCTGCTGCCGTTGACGCTCCCGCTCGACGGCGTCGACGCGATCATCCTGCTGATCGGTATCTACAGCGGCGCGATGTACGGCGGGTCGATCGCCGCGATCCTCATCAACGCACCGGGTACCTCCGCAGCGGCGGCGACGACGTTCGACGGCTACCCGATGAGCCGGCAGGGAAAGGCGGTGACAGCGCTCTCGCTGTCGGCGACGGCGTCGGCGATGGCGGGCTTTCTCACCGTCGCGACGTTGATCCTGCTCTCACCGGTGCTCGTCGAGTTCGTCCTCATGTTCGGCACGCCAGAGCGCTTCCTGATCGCGATCCTCGGGCTCGCGATGATCACCATCGTCGCCCGTGGCTCGATGGTGAAGGGACTGATCGCGGGCTTCTTCGGCCTCGCGCTCACCACGGTGGGATCGGCGCCGATGACCGGCGACGTTCGGTACACGTTCGGGCAGTTCGCCCTCTACGACGGCATCTCCTTTATCGCCGCGCTGATCGGCCTGTTCGCGGTCGCGGAGATGCTCAAGCTCGCGAACGAGACCGGCGGCATCTCGAAACGCGGCTTCGAGGTCACCGGTGCCGTCCTCCCGGGGGTTCGCTCGGTCTTCAACCACCCACTCACGGTCGTGAAGTCGGCGTACATCGGGATGGGTATCGGCTCGATCCCCGGCGCGGGGTCGACCGTCTCGAACTTCGTCGCATACACGGAAGCGGTGCGCGCCTCCGACGACCCCGACTCGTTCGGGCAGGGCAACGAGATCGGCGTGATCGCGAGCGAGTCCTCGAACAACGGCACCGTCGGCGGCTCGGTGATCCCGGCGATCGCGTTCGGCATCCCCGGGAGCGCGGCGACCGCCGTGCTGATCGGCGGGCTGATCATGCACGGGCTCACCCCCGGTCCTGCACTCTTCGACCCGGACGCGAACCTCAACGTCACCTTCGCCGTCTTCATCGCGCTGCTGATCGGGAACGTCGTCATCCTCGCGGTCGGGCTGAGCGCCATCACCCGGGCCGGCGGCGCGCTGACGAGCATCGACACCGACTACATCATCCCGATGGTCCTCGTCCTCTCGTTTCTGGGGGCGTTCGCGCTCAACAACGGCCGCTGGGTCGACGTGATCACCATCGTCGCCCTGGGCGTGATCGGCTTCTACATGAAGAAGTACGACTACTCGATCATCGC
>SKWB01000339.1 GCA_007129135.1 Halococcaceae archaeon
CCTCGGCCTGCGGGCAGAACTCGGTCGTCGGGGTGAACGTCACCCGGAGCGTCCGGGGGTCGTCGCCGTCCTCCGCGTAGCGGAAGCCGGCGTCGGGGTGACGGCGGTCCTCGTTGAGCCGGGCGAGGTTGTAGCCGAACGTCGAGTCGGAGACCCCACAGGCCTCGAAGGCCGCTCGGACCGGCGTGTGGACCGCGACGTGGTCGTCGCCGGTGAGGAGTCGGTGGGCGTCGAGGGCGTCCCCCGGCTCCGGGAGGTGCTCGGGGACGAACTCATCCGGGTCGTCGAACTGGGACTCCTTCCGGGCGAACGGGTTCATACACGCCGCTACGGACGGTCGATCACTGAACTACCTCCCGAACCGGTTCGGCTTCGGCGCTGGGAGGTCGCATACCCGAGGGGCGACCCCGGACCGCGTCAGCGGCGCGATATCCGGACGTGCCACTCCTCGGCGCTCACACGCTCGGTCTCGTGGTCGAAGCCACGCGCGTCGAGCACCTCGTACAGCGGCTTCGGTTCGAACGGGGCGATCAGGCGAAGCTCAGTCCCGTCAGCGAGGTCGTCGAGCGCCTCGGTGATCGGGCCGAACGGCGGTTCGTCGAGGTCCCGAACGTCGAGGACGGATCGGCTGTCGGCGTCCATACTCGACCGGTCGCCCGCTCGAACGGAGGCGGTTTCCCCGAACGTGTTCACCCGCCTCGAGAGGAAACGTCACCGCGATCCCCGCCTCCCGAGAGGAAGAGCTCCGGGATCGAGCGGGGGGCGTGGCGGGCGATCACGAGCGCCATGTTCGCGGCGACGCAGACGAACCCCGCGGTGAGCAGCGCCCAGCCGATCGCGGGATCGATCGGCGACCCGGTTCCCGAGGCCCCGAGGACGACCACGACGGCTCCGGTGGCGACCAGGAGGAACTCGAGCGAGGCGAGGCGGGCGGAGTAGCAGTCGTCGATCGTCGGGACCGCCTCCAGGCCGAGGCGGTCGCTGTAGGCGTGGAACCAAACGACGAACGGGATCACGTGATAGAGCGTCCCGAGGACGACGAAGCCGACCCCGCCGATGGCGAGGAGTTCGAACGCTGCGGGCGGACCGAGCGCCCGCCCGGGGGCGAGCGGGTCCGCGAGCCACCCGCTCGCGGCGTAGAGCGCCCACCCACCGATCGCGGGGAACGCCACCGCGTAGTGGGCGTGAAGCGGCGTCCACGGGAGCGTCGTGCGCGCGAGCGGTCGGGCCAGCGCGACGGTGTACCCGAGGGTCGCGACGACGAGGACGGTGCCGCCGACGAGCGCGAAACCCCGGCCGGACGAGAGGTGACCGACGACCAGCGACGAGAGCCCGATCGGGTAGGCGACGGTCGCGACCCGGAGGAGGGCCCGACCAACCCGATCGAACTCGCTCCCGGTGAACATCGTGATCAGCTGGCGGATCGCCCCGAAGACCGTCAGCATCACCCCGCCGAGGACGGCGAGCGTGACGTGGGCGTCGATCACCGCGACGCGGTCGACGCCGGAACCGAAGAGCGCGACCGTGTAGTCGACGACGAGGAGCCCACCGAGGAGCGTCGCGGCGAGGAAACAGCCGATCGCGAGCCCGAACGACGCCAGTGTCGCCTCGAGGCGCTCCACCCGCACGAGCGTTCGTGCGACGTTGTAGGAGAAGAGCCAGAAGCCGGCGATCGCGAGGGCCGCGAAGGCGACCGCGAGGCCGAGTCGCAGCGTGAGGAGCGCGAGGACGAGACCGAGGAGTCCGATCGCGGCGAGCGGTAGCTGGAGGCGTGCGAGGCGCCGTGAGTGGAGCGGTACGCCCGACCAGACCGGGACGAACTGCGTCATCGCGCCCATGATCGTCAGTCCGACCCAGCCGGCGACGAGGAGGTGAGCGGACGCGGCGGCCGCGATGCCGGGAACGACCCCTATCGCCCGGCCGAAGCCCACCAGTCCGCCGAGGACGAGGAATGCGAGGCCGACGACGAAGTGACACAGCGGGATCCCCATCGGTGGCTGGCGGTCGGTGTCGATGTCTGCGGTAGCGACGTTCATACTGGTAGTTTCCTCGGTGAATCCCTCGTCGTGTGCGCGAACGTGTTCGGCCGGGCACGGGTGGTCGCAGGCGAACCGTTCGAGGACGTGGCGAGCTACCGCATCTCGACGAGGTCGACGACGACCGAGGAGGCGAGCCAGCCGTCGGTGTTGTCCTGTTCGCAGAAGACGACACGGCAGCCGCTTCGCGCCGCCGTCACCGCGGGACACTCCCCTGCGTCGGACGGACAGCCGCCACACCGATCCGCATCGTCGATCCAGCCTTCGTTTGCCATCGTCTCTCAGCTCCCACTACGAGGCCGAGTACCGGTAGGTGAGTCGGCGAGTCCCAGTTCGTGGGAACGCGGCCGAACGGGTTCGGCGCTCGACCGGGACGGTCCATCGGGCCATCTATATAAACTACCCACGATATCGGCGGTCACATCTCCTACCCTCTCCGGGCCTCGCTCAGGTATGAGCCAGGCACCGATGGCGAGTTCGCAGCCGCGACCGCGCGAGCCGACGACCAGAACGGTCCGGGCAGAGGAGGAGATACGGGCGCTGCTTCGCGCGATCGAGGACCCCGACTGCCGGACGATCCTCGAGGCGACCGGGGAGCGGCCCCTGTCGGCGAACGAACTCAGAGAGCGCTACGACCTCCCGTCCTCGACGGTCTACCGGAAACTCGAACGGCTCACCGATCTCGGCCTCGTCGAGGAGCGGATCCGCGTCCACCGGACCGGAAGGCACGTCAGCGAGTACCGCCGATGTGTGGGCGACGTCCGGTTCTCGGTCGTCGAGGGGGAGGCCGAGCTGGAGGTCGTCGGTCAGGGCCGCGACGAGCCCTGGTGGTCGCTCTCGGCGAGAACGGACGGATGATCGAGCCGTGGACACCGATCGACGGGCCGGCCGTCCGCCCGATCCGGGTGAAACCCTTTCACCTCACCGGACGACGGTCCCGACAACGAACGGCTGGAGCAGACACACCATGGAAGAGTACGAGTTCACCTGTCCCGAGTGCGAGCAGACGATCGACGTGAACGGGCCGATGCGCGAGGCCACCCTGGCCAACGGCTGTCCCGTCTGCGGAGCCTCGGTCTCCGACGAACACTTCCTCGAGGCGTAGCCACGGGAGACGGGGCGACAGGTCCACCGGCCCGGCTCCGTCACTCGCCGTCGTCGCGATCGATCTCGATCACCCGTCCGCTCAGCTCCTCCGGGACCAGCCGGTAGAGCTGGATCTCGAGATCGGCTTTCGACCGGCCCCAGATCTCGAACAGGGGCCGTTTCGCCTCCCCGTACTGCTCGATCGTCTCGACGGTCAGTTCGCTCAGCGGGATCTCCTCGAGCGTCCCGGTCGCGACGACGCTCCGGTAGACCGATCCCGCG
>SKWB01000014.1 GCA_007129135.1 Halococcaceae archaeon
CGACCTCGCTTCCCGAGGCGATCGGCGGACCACGCAACTGGGACTACCGGTACAACTGGATCCGCGACGCGAAGCTCACGGTCCAGGCGCTCTACGCCCTCGGCCAGCGCGAGGAGGCCGACCGCTACTTCGAGTGGTTCCTCGAGCTCTGCCGGAAAGAGCCCGCGGAGATCCAGCCGGTCTACGGGCTGGCCGGCGAGACCGACCTCGAGGAACGGGAGTCCGAGACGCTCTCGGGGTATCACCACTCACAGCCCGTCAGGATCGGCAACGCCGCGGCCCACCAGGACCAGCACGACGTCTACGGGACGATCGTCCAGGCGATCTACGAGACGCTCCAGTACGGCGAGGGTCTCGACGACGAGGACTGGCGGTCGGTCCGCTCGATCGTCGAACACGTCTGTGAGGTCTGGGAGACGCCCGACGTCGGCATCTGGGAGTTCAGGGAGGAGCCACGCCACCACGTCCACTCGAAACTGATGTGCTGGGTCGCGCTCGACCGCGCGCTCGCTATCGCCGAGGAGTACGACCTCGAGGCGCCGCGCGAACGCTGGGAGCGAGAGCGCGAGGGGATCCACGAGGCGGTCTGCGAGCGTGGCTACAGCGAGGACCGGGGGAGCTTCGTCCAGACGTTCGACGGCGCCGAGCACCTCGACGCCGCGACGCTCCTGATTCCGATCGTGGGCTTTCTCCCCGGCGACGACGAGCGCGTCCTCGGCACGATCGACGCGATCGAGGAGGAGCTGACGACCGACGAGGGCCTCGTCTACCGCTACCGACGCGACGACGGTCTCGACGGGGAGGAGGGGGCGTTCGTGCTCTGTTCGTTCTGGCTGGTCGACGCGCTCGTGCTCGCCGGACGGGTCGAGGAGGCCGAGTCGGTCTTCGAGCGGGTCGTCGGGTTCGCGAACCCGCTCGGTCTGTTCGCTGAGGAGGTCGATCCCGCTACGAAAAACCACCTCGGGAACTTCCCGCAAGCCTTCTCGCAGATCGGGCTGATCAACAGCGCGCTCTACCTGGGTGCGGCGAAGGGAGCGGAGATCGACGGCGGGGAGTTCAGCCTCAGTCCCTGTCCCTGAGCGGTGGTTCAATGTGCACCGTGCGGTGTGGGCGTATCGTCGAACTTGACAACCAGGCGGTGTGACCGCTCTCGAAAGCGATCCCCGGGGAGATAAAGCCCTCAGACGGTCGGGACGTGGGCTGCTCCAGTTCTCTCGGGGTCGAGGTCTGCGTTTCCGTCGTTTACTGCCATTCTCACACTACGATTGTACAAATATCACCTGTCGGCAGACGGCAATCCAAAAATACGAGGTATCGGAAGCAGGGATAACCCTCACTCACTCCGTTCCGTGGAAACGACGTCCAACTGGCCATCGTACGTGAGGGTGAGTTCCTCACCCTCCAGGGGGACCGTCATCCGGATACGAAGGGGGTCCTCCGAAAGGAGCTCTTTCTCTACATCGAGGAGGAGACCGAACTGTTCGGGCGTCGCAAAGTCGAATTCGATCCCGTGATCGTAGTAAAATGCAGCCACCGCCGGCTCTCTCGTCAGATAATTCGATATCGGCATCGACCAGCGGTACTCACACTGCGCACAGACGTGAGTCACGAGTATCCAGAAAATCGACTCGCAGTGTTCACAGAACTGGTATGCCTCCCAATCGGGCTGGTGATCATCACACATATAGATCGAGGTGATGGGCATGTCACCCGCACACTCCGGACACACGCCGTCAATAACCGATGCCCGACGGTGGGCAGCCCAGATCCAATCAGCGTGACCGATCTCCTTCGGGGTCCGGTCCCGCACTCCCGACGGCGGGAACTCGCTCATGCTGATGACCCCTGGGGGGAAACTCGGGACACACCGTACGTCACAGTCGGTGCATTCCAGGTAGCGCCATCCATCCCGATAGCTGCACAGCGTCCGTCCGCCACAATACGGACAGGAGACGTCGATCTCGACCGGTTCGATCTCCGGATGCTCGAGGGCGATACCGGAGAGGAGCATACGGACGATCCGTTTGCCCGATTCCCTGAGCTCATAGCCCTCCTCGGAGTGGCGGACGAAATGGGCCGTGAGTTTATCGAGGTGGTAGTGGATCTGACCGGGATCGTCGACGGTGACCCGCTCCCGGAGATCGCCGAACCGCGTCGGCGACGAATCCGTCGGATCGTCGCTCTCCCAGAGGGCTTCCAGTAGTTCGAGCCGGGTTTCGTCGGATAGCAGCTTGAACGCCTCGGTTGTGGCGGCCGTATCCGGTTGGCTCGTATCCTTCCGGGGCGACCCCTCCATACGTGTTATTCACTAGCACAGTTTAAAAACCCTACCGCCCGTTACTCCGACCAGGTATCGCGGTGGGCTCCAGCTCAGACCCCATTACATCGTCAGCTCAAACCCCAACATCTAGTACGTCGTATTGAACGTTCGTTCTATCGAGATCCCGATTGAAATGTCATTCAAAAAATACTTATTTCGGAGTTCGTCGAACGGGAGTCGAGGGTTGACAGTGAGGGAGACGGAGACCCAAGCTGACTCCAACCGAGTCCGCGATACCCGAGGGTTCACTGAGCGAGCACTTGGTAATCCGGTCAATCTTCAGCCCTCCAGGAGCTAAACCATGTCACAGACACGAGACCCGCGAGAAGCGAACAAACGAGCCGCACAGCAGGTCTACGACGTATGGGACGGCGGGGAGATCGACGAACTCGACGACGTGATCACCGAGGACGTCGTCCTCCACGGTCCCGAGCCGGTCGGGACCGTTCACGGCCGGGAGGCGTACAAGGACAACCTCCGGATGATCCGGGCGGGGTTTCCGGACTTGTCTTTCGAAGCCCACGATGTCGTCGCCGAAGGCGACACGGTGATGGCGAACTGCACGTTCGGGGGCACCCACGAGGGCGAACTGATGGGAATCGAACCGACCGGAACCCCGGTCGAGGTACGGTGGTTCGGAAGCTACCGGTTCGACGACGGAGGTTTGGTCGAAGTGACCGGCCTCCCCGACCTGTTCGGGGCGTTCCTGCAGATAGGCGCCATCGACCCGCCTGGAAGCCCGTCGACGACGGAAGCCGAAAACAAGGAGATCGCCCGTACCTTCGCTCAAGAGGTGATAAGCGAGGGCAACCTGGACCTCGTCGATGAACTCGTTGCAGACGATTACGTCGAGTACAACTCTGCCCTTCCCGAGCCAATTCACGGCCCGGAGGGGGTCAAGGAATACGTCACGACGCTTCGATCCGCGGTCCCGGATATCGATTGTGCGGTCGAGGATCTGATCGCCGAGGGCGACATGGTGGTCAGACGAGACCGGGCGACCGGGACCCACGAAGGCGGGTTCATGGGGGTCGAAGCGACGGGGGAGGCCGTGGTAGAGGGCCACCACATCCACCGAATCGA
>SKWB01000257.1 GCA_007129135.1 Halococcaceae archaeon
CATCACGTTACCTGGTACGCAACGGAACCTATATATCGCTTCCATAACATAGGCGTCAGCAGGTAACACCGATGTCATCGCACGCGGAGGAGGAAGGCGAGTTCTGTCCGGTGATCGACTCCGTCGAGCAGATCGGCTCGCAGTGGCGGCTGATCGTGCTCCACGACCTCCAGGACGGCGAGAAACGGTTCAACGAGCTCAAGCGCTCGACCGGCGCGAGTTCGCGGACGCTCTCTCGCGTGCTGGAGGACCTCCGGGAGACCGGCTTCGTCGAGCGCCGGGTCGAGACCGAGTCGCCGATCGCGACCTACTACGAACTGACAGAGAAGGGCTTCTCGCTCTGTCCGGTCTTCGACGAGATCGTCGCCTGGGCCGACGAGTGGCTCTAGGTACAGTCCTCGGGGTCGACGGCGCCTCCGGCGGGTGGTTCGCGGTCGCTCTCGACGGCTCGGAGTGGAGCTGTCGGCTCTTCGGGTCGTTCGACGCACTCTGGAACGAGTACGACTGTGCTGAACGGCTCCTCGTCGACGTTCCGATCGGGCTCCCGGAGGACGCGCCGAGGACGTGCGATCGAGAGGCGAGGGACCGACTCGGCCCGCGCGGATCGTCGGTCTTCCCTGTCCCGACGCGAGCGGCGCTCGCCTGCGAGGACCGCGAGGCCGCGAGCGCGGTGAACGAACGCCTGTCCGGGCGGGGACTCTCGATCCAGAGCTGGGCGCTCGCGCCGAAGATCCGCGAGGTCGATCGGCTGCTCCGCTCCGAACCACGCGCACGGAAGTCGGTCGTCGAGGCCCACCCCGAACTCTGTCTCGCGGAACTGAACGGCGGCGACCCGATGGCACACCCGAAGCGGGAACCAGCAGGTCGAGAGGAGCGGCTCGCGGTTCTCACTGATTGGTACCCCGAGAGCGAGGCGGTCTACGAACACGCCCTGGATCGGTTTCTCAGGAAGGAGGTGAGCAGGGACGACGCGGTCGACGCGCTCGCGCTGGCCGTCTCGGGAGCCGTCGGCGGCCTCGCGTCGGTCCCCGAAACCCCGCCGACCGACGCACACGGTCTGCCGATGCGGATCGCCTACCCAGCGGTGTAAGTCATCGTGAAAACCGAGGTACGGTCTCTCTTCTCGGACGCAGAGAACGCGAAGAGGACGTCGTCCGTCCGTTCAGGGAGCCGTTCAGCACTCCTCTGGGTAAGCTTCGGCGAGCAGCTCCGAGCCCGAAAAGCGCTCTCTGATCGGCGCGAGGAGGTCGGCCAGACACTCGCCGGTCGCGCCCTTGAGGTCCGCCGGGTGGAGTTCGCCCGAGACGAACTCCTCTTCCAACGCCTCGTAGCGTTCGTAGGCGAGGTCCCCGCCGTACTTCTCCGGGCGCTCGACGACGAAGCTCTCGCCTCGCTCGTCCAGGATCGGGAAGACGAGGTACCGGAGGTACTCGAGCACGCCGTTCTCTTCCACCTCGCCCGCGGGACAGTACGCGCCGTCGATCTTCTCCCGGACGGTATCGGGGTCGTCGGTGAGCGAGAGCCTCGAGGACTCGTCACTGGCGCTCATCTTCCCGCCGGAGAGCCCCGACAGAAGCGGCGCGAAGACGCAGACGGGCTTCTCGTGGCCGTGGTCCGGGAGGATCTCGCGGGCGAGCATGTAGATCCCGCGCTGGTCGATCCCGCCGTAGGCGATATCGGCGTCCAGGGCGGCGACGTCCAGACTCTGCATCAGCGTGTAGACCAGTCCCCCGAGCGCGGGGCTGTCGGACTGCCGGACGACCTCGCTGCCCGCGCGCTGGGCGCGCGAGAGCGTCGTATCGGCCATCATCCGGTAGAGCGAGAGCGTGTACTCCTCGCTCAGTTCGAACTCCGTGCCCCTGACGAACTCGATCTCTCCGGGGTCGGCGCCCGCGACCTCGACCATCGCCTCGATCGCCTCGCGGTAGTACCGAGAGCGAGCGTCGAGCAGGTCGAACGGGCTCTTCTCGTCGTCGAGGTGGGCGTGGAGGTCCGCGATCAGCACGGTCACGTCGAGGCCCGCCTCGAGGAAGTCCGCGAGCTTTCGGATCGTCGTGAAGTGGCCGATGTGCATCTCGCCGGTCGGGGCGTAGCCGATGTAGACGCTCGGGTCGGGTTGTCCGAGGAGCGCTTCGAGTTCCTCCTCTGTGACGACCTCCTCCGTGTTCCGGCCCACGAGACGGGCGCGCTCGTCGGTGTCCATGTGCCCGCGAAGTCCGGCCGCGGGGTTAAGTGGTTCCATCCGCCGAACACCCGAATCCGTGGCGCTAAGTAGCCCGGGCGGGCGAGTAGGGGTAGGCAATGGCGCTCAACCCGAACGACCGGTCGATCGCCGGCTTCACGATGGCCGGTCACTCGCTCGTCCACTGGTTCGAGACCTCGATCCCGATCTTCCTGGTGGTCTGGCTCGCCGAGTTCGACGTGAGCGTCGCGGTGCTCGCGCTCGTCCTCGCGCCGAGCTACGGCCTCTTCGGATTCGGCGCGCTCCCCGCGGGGATCCTCGCCGACAAGTACGGCCCGAAGCGGCTGGTGCTCGCCTGTCTCGCGGGGATGAGCGCTGGCTTCCTCGTGCTCGCCCTGGCCACCGATATCGCCCTGATCGCGGTCGGGCTGTTGCTCTGGGGGCTCGCGGCGAGCGTCTACCACCCCGCCGGTCTCTCGCTGATCTCGACCGGCGTCGAGGAGCGCGGCACCGTCTTCGCCTACCACGGCATCGCCGGCAACGTCGGTATCGCGCTCGGGCCGTTCGTCGCCGCCACGCTGCTCATCTTCTTCCCCTGGCAGGTCGTCGCCGCGGTCCTCGCGGTCCCCGGCCTCCTCGCCGTCGTCTACGGCCTCTCGGCCGACTTCGACCCCACCGGTGCGGTCGAGGGGATGGACCCCTCGGAGGCGAGCGACAAGGCGCTGTCGCTGTCGGACCTGTTCGAGAACTCGCGGACGCTCTTCGCGAGCGCGTTCGTCCTCGTCTTCGCTATCGTCACCTTCGAGGGGCTGTTCTACCGGGGGATGCTCACCTACCTGCCCGAGATCCTCGAGGGGCTGCCCGCGCTCTCGGGGATCGCCCTCGGCCCCGAACTCCAGGGGATCGAACCCGCCTTCTACATCTACGTGGGCTTCCTCGTCGTCGGGATCGTCGGCCAGTACGCCGGCGGGAAAGCGACCGATAGAATGGCCCCCTCGCGCGGGCTGATCGGGATCTTCGCCGTCCTCTCGCTGCTCGCGCTCGCGTTCATCCCCGTCGCCGGGATGGGGCTCGTACCCCTGCTGGCTCTCTGTGGCGTGCTCGGCTTCTTCCTCTTCGCCATCCAGCCGTTCTACCAGGACGCCGTCGCGGTCCACACCCCGGCCGACACCCGCGGGCTCTCCTACGGCTACACCTACCTGGGGGAGTTCGG
>SKWB01000057.1 GCA_007129135.1 Halococcaceae archaeon
GGGCGATCACTATCGACCAGCTCAACGACCGGGAGATCCCACAGGACCTCTTTTACGACGAGCGCGAGGAGTGGCTCGACGAGGAGGACCCGTACTACATCCACGAGGACTGGCTCGTCCCCTTCGACCCGGACGTCGCGGAGTTCGATGGCGCCGCGATCCCACGTCGACCGCTTCAGGAACCGGAGGGGAGCGCGGCCGACTGGCGGGCGATGGGCCTCTGGGAGGACGGCGAGTGGACCGTCGAGATGGATCGCGACCTCGATACGGGCCACGTCGACAACGTCCTCCTCGAACCCGGCCGGACGTACAACTGGGGACCGGCGATCCACCACGGTTTCAACGCCCGGTGGCACTGGGTCGCGTACCCGTACAAACTCGGGATCGGAGAGGGGACGGACGCCGACGTCCGCGCGGAACGGTTCGATGGCGACGAGCCGGATTGGGACGACGTCGAGACGCACACCATCCCGCTCATCTATCCCGGCCAGATCGACTGGACGTGGCTCACGAGCCCGCAACACCGCGGCTACATCCCGACCCGGAACGACGAGATGTCGATCTGGGAGGTCCACGAGAACCCGCGGGCGATGGCCGCGCTGTTGCTCGGGATGGAGATCGGCGAGGACCCACGGCGGTAACGCGCCATGTCGTGGACCGAGCGGGTCGTCGCCATCACCGGTCTCCCGGAGGCGGTCGATCCAGCGTCCGACGAAGTCACCGGAATCGTCACCGAAACGGGCGTCGAGGAGTGGCTCGCCCTCGCCGTCGATGGAGAGACCGCCGTCTGGGCCTCGGGCGAGGGTGCAGAGGGGGCGCTCGTCGAGGCGTGGCGATCCCGTGGCGCTCGGGAGGACGAGTCCGACGATCCACCGCTGGTTCGCGGCCGCGACGCCATCGGGTCACTCGTCGAGACCGTGCGACGGGATCGCGACGGTGTCGTCGCCGAGGTCCGACGAGCGCGGCGCGAGGGACGGCTCGACGGACCGCTCGACCGTGCGGCGTTCCACGCGGTACTGATCGGGAGCGGGGGGAGGAATGCCGAGAGCGTGGAGACGGCGGCCGCCACGACCGAGCGGATCCGACAACGCTGCGAGGCGATTCGACGAGAGGAGTGCGAGCGGGCGATCCGGACGGTCGCCGCGGCGGGCGACCTGACCGCTACCCAGCGGCGCGCGATCCGTGGCCTCTCGGCGGGCCTGACCGACGACCTCGTGCGGAGGGTCGCTGGGGAGGTCGCTTCGTCGGGCGACGACGCCGCGTCGACGGTCGCTGACCTGCTCGACGTCGAGGCCGCGGACCCCGCCGGAGACGACCGCGAGCACCCGTCGACGACGGACCAGCTGGTGGGGATTCGGGGCGAGCCATGACGACGGGAGCGAGACGGTTCTCGGGGCTCACCCTGGGGCTGGTCGGCCTCGCCGTCCTCGCGCACCCCCTCTACCTCGAACGGTTCCTCATCTACCCCGGCGTCGAGTGGTCGTTCGTGCCGCTGGTGCACGCCGCGCTCTCCGCGGTCGGGGCGCTCCTCGTGGCCGGTGGGATCGTCGTGGCCCGCGGACGCGCCGTGAGGCTTCGCGGCTGGGTCGGCCTCGCGGTGGCCGTGGTGGCCGTCGTCCCCCTCTACGGCGTCCTGCTCGCGGCCACCGGCCCCCTCGATCCCTCGTTTCCCGGCAGCGGGATCCGTCGGGCGTTCGTCGCCGGACTCTTCGCCGGGGCGTTCCTCGTGGGGGGAGGGCTCGCCGGCGGTCGTCCCCGCCGCGCCGCCGCGGGAATCGCCGTACCGGTCGTCCTCCTCGTCCCGGTGGTCGTCGAGTGGACCCAGGGGGCCCTCCTCGAACCCGTTCTGGAGCTGTACTTCCTGCTCACCGGCGCGCCGATCTCCGGGATCCCCTACCTCGGGAGCCTGCTCCTCGTCTCGGCGGCCCTGCTCGGTCTGGGCGTCGAACTCGCCAGCGGGGGCGTCGACGCCGAGGCCCGCCCGCCGACGGAGGGGCTGAAAAAGGACGATATACTGTAGCTGAACCGCTATCGTGTCAACTTACCATCACGAAACGAGACGACACAAACGCGGGGGTCGACCGGTTCGATCGCCGCCCGTCGTCGGAGCTGAGTGACGTATGGAGGGAAAGAACTCGGACGACGGGGTCGAGACGTTCCGGCTGACGCTGTCGATCGCGAGAGGGGAGGGGATCGCGACCGTCCTCGAGACGATCGCCGGCGCGAGCGAGCAGCTGACGGTCCGCGACGTCCGGACCGACGGCACGACGGTCCCGGTCGACGTCGGCGAGCTCACCGAGAAACAGCGGACGACGGTCGTCCGGGCGGTCGAGCTGGGCTACTACGCGACCCCGCGGCGAGCGACCCTCGAGACGCTGTGCGAGGAGTTCGACGTCTCGAAGTCGGCCGTCTCGCAGCGGCTGGGGAAGGCCGAGTCAACCATCGTCCGACAGATCGTGGAGGGACTGGACGTCGAGCAGCTCCCGGCACCCACCGACGACGCGGACGGTCCGTCGGCGTGAACGACACCTCGCTGTGACCGCCACTGATCCGGTTCTTCGGGTACGTCCGCAACCGAAAGAGTGCCGGCCACGAACGACGCGCGTGTAGGTGAAGGCCGAACGTCCCGCGTGGCCGGCGGGAGATCGAACGCGACCGGAGCCGTTCAGCGCTGTCCTTCATATTCGACCCTCTTATACCGCCGACGGCCCACCGCCCCGGGCTGCGCCCGTTCGCACTCCCCATCCGATCGGTCACTGATCGACCGGAAGCGCCTCGGGATGAGAGCGACGACCGATCGCAGTCCGGGTCGGTCAGCGCTCGAACGGCAGCGTCGGCTCGTAGCCGATCGCCTCGATCGCGGCGTCGAGCAGCTCCTCGACGCCCTCGTCCTCGGCGACGCTCACGTAGTGGTCGGCCTCGACGTCGGTCGAGCGGTCGGCCTTGTTACAGACGGTGATGACGGGGATCTCGTCGAACTCGCGCTCGATCGCCGCCTGCAGTTCGAGCTGGACGTCGAGCGGGTAGCCACAGTCGAGGCTCGGGTCCAGGAAGACGAGGACGGCGTCGGCGAGGTGGGTGATCGCCGAGACCGCCTGCGACTCGATCTCGTTTCGTTCCTCCGGGGGTCGGTCGAGCAGCCCCGGGGTGTCGACGACCTGGTAGCGGATGTGGTCGCGTTCGAGGTGGCCGACGTGGATCCCCCTCGTCGTGAAGGGGTACTCCGCGATCTCGTTTCGCGCCCGCGTGACGCTGTTGACGAACGAGGACTTACCGACATTGGGGTAGCCCGCGACGACGATCGTCGGCTCGTCCGGGCGGATGTCCGGCAGGTCCCGGAGGTCGTTTCTGGCCTCGTTGATCGCGAGGAGGTCGTCGTCGACCTGTCGCA